>PWMM01000074.1 GCA_003558195.1 Syntrophomonadaceae bacterium | reverse complement strand
CTAAAAGGATCCTTGGTTTAACCGTGTTCTTGTCAACCGGAACCTGGCCAAATTCCTCGGCGGCATCCCTGATCAGGCCTTCCAGCGGTTTTCTATAGCTGCCGCTAAAGAGGCTCAGCAGAGGAACTTTAAAGTTTTCTACCAGTGAAGCCAGCTTCTTGCTGTAATGATCAAAGACCCGGTTGGCGGCTCCCGGTTCCAGTTCATACGGTCGAATGCGGTATAACATCTTATAAAGGATATCCATAGCCACTAAAGCATTATAGAGACCGATAATCATGGGATAACCACTGCGCTTGGCTACTTCGCTTAGCTTAAGGGCACATATTTTATTATCACCAAAACCGGCTCTGTGAATCGCCAGGGTCTGGACCGGGGCATATAACCCGTAACGGCAGGGACCGCAGGCCCATCCCTGAAAAAAAACTTCACCGTTACCCTGGCCATTCTTAACCAGGTACTGCAGGTAATCCTGTAAGTTTTGGATAAAGGGGAGGCATTCTTCACCGTTTACATAGCGCTGAGCCAGTGAGAGATCCCCGGGTTTGCCCCTGCTAATTACTTCAGCCTCAAAACCACATCTTTTAAAGAAGGCAGCAAAAACATCAGAGTGCCTGGTCATATTTGGAACTAATATTTTATTCCAGTCATCTTGATCAACCCCGCGCGCTTTTGAAGAGGCCAGGGTGGGAAGTTTATAATCGTCTTTTGAGAGGCAGGTATTCCGAAATGCTTCCAACCTGGTGATCATACCTGCAGGTGCGGTATGTTCATCCAGGGTCAGCCGCAAGTAGCTGGTCAGGCCTCCCAAATAATGCCTGAGCATGGCATTGGGTCCGCATTTAAAAGGATCCAGGAATATTATGTTAATATTCGGCAATCCAGTCTCTATCGATTTTTGGTTTAAAAAATTGATCAAGATCACAGCAGAAAGCATTCTTTGCAATTGGGCAGGATAGAGGTTGCTGATTTTTCCAACCTGGTCCTGTAAATAGGCCAGAAATTCTTCTCGGTAGGGATCAAGGTAAGGAGACTTTAATTCATCATCATACCAGGCCTGAAGGTAAGCTACGAAGAATTCGTGCGGCACAGCTAAAAGGCCGCTTTCGCGGGCATGGCGCAGCGACTGCTTGGAAATCAAATCATCGTAAAGAGTATATCCGCGGCTTAAGAAAACTACAGCTGCCCGCTCGGCATTGGCTTTAAGATCTTCCAACATATTCTCTGCAGTTGAAGCCAGTTCTGCTTTAAAGCTACGTAAGCTGGCAAAAGCGGCCCGCACGGCTTCCTGATGCCGTTCGTCACTATAGCCCTGGCCTAGCACTTTCCTGGCCAGTGGTTCCAACTGCTCTTTAATGCCCGGGTAACCCTCTTTATAGTTCAGCTGAGCGTAAAGTACTTTTTCTGCTTCATAATTAACTGAATTTAAAACTGTTCCCCGCAGGGTTTGTAACAGCGGGCAGGTAAAGTTACGGGGCCAGTCAATGCCCCAGGGCAAATCTTCGCTGCTTACCACTTCCGGCACGAAGATATAATCCGGATCTTTTTCTTTAAGATCCTGGTAATGACCGATAATAACTTTCATGGGGTAACACATTTCTGAATCTAACAATACCTTGCCATTGTGAAGGGTTTCAGCTGTACTTTCTTCAGATAGTTCTATTGAACAGCCCAGGGTTTTAAAAAATGTTGCCCAAAAAGGATAGTATTCAAAAAACAATCCGCTACGGGCAATTCCGATGCTTGGTCCTTCACCAGCGGTGTCTCCGGCTGTCTGGTAAAAAAGTGTTTTTCTTTGGGCTGCATAATCGGGTAGATCAACCTTGCTTTGTTTTTTATCAATGCTGGAATAACGTCCGCAGCGATCTCCATAGATGAACTTCTTACCATCAAGGAAACTAATTACATTCAGTACACAGTTATGTTCATGCCTGCATTCAGCCCGGCATGGTTTTTTTTCATTTGAAAAGCTGCTCACTGCTGATAGATTTTGAAAAGAGTAGCTACTATCATAACCCCGCAAATGAAATTGCCTGGCCATTAAAGCACTTCCAAGGGCACCGGTCAGCTCCGGCTCCGGGGGCACATAAACAGTTTTTTCACAAATTGCAGCCAGGGCGGAAGCCAAAGCATGATTTTTTGCAGTAGCACCGGCAAATACCAGTTTTCCGTCCAAGGCCCGCTTGTCTACCGTTTTGCTTAAATAATTTTGCGCTGAAGAATAAGCCAGGCTGGCCAGCTGCTCGTTAAGGGGTAATCCCCTTGCTGAAGCTGAAGCCAGGATTGATTGCGATATTAATGTACAGATATCACCTAGATCAACGGCATAGGCAGCCTCAAATGCTTTTGCGGAGAATTCTTCTTTAATGTTAATCCCCAACAATTCAGCCAAATTTTCCAAAAAAGTACCGGTGCCGGCTGCACAAACAGGATTCATATTGTAATCATAAAGGATGCCCTTGTCTAATTGAATAAACTTAGAATCTTCCCCGCCGATTTCAATGATGGAGAGAGTGTTTTCGCCTTCAAAGAGGCTTTTTAACCCCTCAGCCTGGCATGTTATTTCATCTACAGCGTATTCCGCGTTTAATATTTTTTGGGAGAGGAACCGACCCGAACCAGTTGTGCAGGCGACAATGGGGGCATCACCAATTAAGGAGCTGTAATTCTCTTCAACTTTTTTCATGAGCTCAAGGACTTGCAATGCCGGGCGACCAGTTGTAGGTAGGTAGAAACCGCCAATCTTACGGCCCTGGCTATCCAGTAACACGCACTTGGTAGATACTGACCCGCAGTCTACTCCCAGGTAAAGCTGGCTTAGATCATACTGCTCATGGTCAGCTGAACTTTCAAGATATTTTACCAGCTCAGGTTTTAAAGGTGGCAGGGGATTATCCGGTATATATTCCGAAGTTACCAGTTTTTTTGCAGCAAAATCATTATAATCAAGCCTGGTGCCTTTTAGCGCGGCGCCAATAGCATTGATGTATTCATGATCTTCAGGAATTGTTAAATCAATATTTTCTCTTTCCACAAACTCTTTTAAGTATTTAATAACAGCTTTATTGTTAGCCACTCCGCCAACAGCTACCAGTTTTCCGGGATTTTGAAGCCGATTTTGAACTACACTGGTTAAGATATTTTCAACCAGGGCTTTACCCATGCCTGCTGAAACTGCACTTTGGGTAGCACCCTCATTTATGGCATGAGTCATATCAGACTTGGCAAAGACAGCACAACGCCCGGAAATGGGCACTGCCGATTCTGCTTCAACGGCGATTTCAGCCAATTCTTTATCGTTGTAGCCCATTCTTGTAGCCTGTTGATACCAAAAAGACCCGCTTCCAGCTGCACACTGACCGTTGCGGCTGAAAAAATTTATCTGGCCCTTGTCATCCAGTTCCAGGTAGTGAATGTTCTCATGACCTAAAGAGAGCACATAATCGGCCTCAATCTGCCAGTAGACCAGCCCGGCCTGGAGAGCCTCGATTTCAAGCATATGGTCAATGCCTATAATTGCAGACAAAAGCTGACCATTTTGGCCCATCACACCTACCTTGATATAGTGGGCTTCTCTTCCCTCAAGCAGGTGATCAATACATTTTTGAGCAGCTTCAATCGGACAGCCAGCGGTAGGTATTTTAACCTTTTTGATATATCCGTTATCTATAAGTACTCCCTTGGCCGAAAAAACTCCTATATCCAGGCCAAGGCTTATTTCAAGCGTCGGTTCTTTTTCTATATCCATCGTCACAGCCTCTCCATTAAATTGATAATATTAAAAACCAGTTTATTACATGATTAAAGCCATGATCGCTTTTTGGACGTGCAAACGATTTTCAGCTTGATCGAAAACTATTGAATGCGGACCATCAATAACTTCGCCGGTAATCTCTTCTCCCCGGTGAGCCGGCAAGCAGTGCATTACCAGGACATCTTCTTTAGCTTTTTCCAGTAATGAGCTATTTACCTGGTATTTCGAAAAACTCTGTAATCTCTTCTCTTCTTCGCCTTCCATACCCATACTGGTCCATACATCAGTGTATATAATGTCAGCTGACTGGGCAGCCTGGGCCGGATCATTATTGATGATAATCTTGGCACCTGTTTTAGAGGCGTCCAGCCTGGCTAATCTCGTAATTTCAGAATCAGGTTCAAAGCCTGAGGGTGAGCAAATGAATATGTCCATACCAACCTTGGCAGCACCAAACAAAAGGGAATGAGCCATGTTATTACCATCCCCGATATAAGCGAGCTTGAGGTTTTTGAGCGTCTGTTTTTTTTCTTGAATGGTAAAAAGATCAGAAAGAACCTGGCAAGGGTGCAGTAGATCAGTTAAACCATTTATGACCGGTATGGAACTGTATTCGGCAAAATCAACCACATCCTGGTGGGCATAGGTACGGATCATAATACCATCCAGGTAGCGACTTAAATTTCTGGCAGTATCAGCAACGGTTTCACCACGCTTTAACTGCAGGTCACTGGCACTTAAAAATAGTCCGTAACCACCAAGTTGCCAGATCCCTACTTCAAACGATACCCTGGTCCTGGTCGATGATTTTTGAAAAATCATGCCCAGGGTCTT
Organism: Syntrophomonadaceae bacterium; assembly: GCA_003558195.1. GTDB lineage: Bacteria > Bacillota > Dethiobacteria > DTU022 > DTU022 > B1SED10-74M. The sequence continues at coordinate 5,772 of PWMM01000074.1, read as the reverse complement.
ACCTTTAAGGGGGTGGTATATTTCACCCAGCTTATTTTTCATTTTCAGGATCATTGCAGTATCAAGAACCTGGTCAATTTCTTCCCGGCTAAGCTCATGAATGGATATAATATCTTTACCTTTCATATTAACAGCCATATTCAGATGATCTCCTTTGCTTTGTTATTCTAATTCAATAATGCAGGCAATTCCCTGGCCGCCACCGATACAAAGTGTAGCCAAGCCGCGTTTAGCATTTCTTTTCTGCATTTCATAAATAAGGGTTATAAAGATCCTGGCTCCACTAGCTCCAATGGGATGGCCCAGGGCAATGGCCCCGCCATTAACATTAACAATTGAGGGATCCAGATCCAGTTCTTTGATCACACATATGGCCTGGGCAGCAAATGCTTCATTGGCTTCTACCAGGTCAAGTTCCCCGGCCGACCAACCGGCTTTCGCCAGGGCTTTTTGAGTAGCCGGGATCGGTCCAGTGCCCATAAATGCCGGATCTACACCTGCAGAAGCATAACTCTTTATTACTGCCAGTGGCTTTATACCCAGTTCTTTGGCTTTTTCACGGCTGGTTATTACCACAGCCGCAGCGCCGTCATTAATTCCTGAAGCATTACCGGCGGTAACAGATCCCTGCTCCTTAAAAGCTGGACGCAGTTTAGATAGAGATTCCAGCGAGGTTTGGCGGGGATGTTCATCGACTTCAAATATAATGGGATCTTTTTTTCGCTGCGGAATACTAACCGGCATTATTTCATCTTTAAAGCGCCCTTTTTTTATAGCTGCATGTGCTTTATTTTGACTTTCCATGGCAAAAATATCCTGCATTTCCCGGGTTATTCCATATTTTTTAGCAATACTTTCAGCCGTGTTACCCATGTGATAATCGCCGAAAGCGCACCATAGCCCATCCTTTATCAATAAATCGACAAGCGAGCTGTCACCCATTCTGATACCCCAGCGGGTGTCATATGCGGCATAAGGAGCAGCGCTCATATTCTCTGTTCCCCCTGCTACAACTACGTCTGCTTCACCCGAGGAAACGGCAGAAGCAGCCATGGTAATAGTTTTTAATCCTGAACCGCAAAGCTTGTTTATGGTCATTGAAGGCACTTCTACCGGTAATCCGGCTTTTATTGCAGCCTGCCGGGCAACGTTTTGGCCCAGTCCACTCTGCAACACACAACCCATCATAACTTCATCTACCTGTTCAGGCTTAATACCGCCTCTTTCTAAGGCTGCTTTAATAACTTGCGACGCCAATTCAACTGCGTTGATGGTTTTAAGATTACCTCCGAATGTGCCTACTGCTGTTCGAACAGCGCTTACCACTACAGCTTCTTTCAACACAATCCCTCCGTTTAAAACTTCGCTAAAATACTTAAAGTTTATTATAACTCTGCATTTCTCTTACAACCTTAAATATTCGCCAGTATATTTAGCATTCCCTCCAAATAAACCAAAAAGAATAGCTGTCTTCAGCAACATAATAAACCCAGGGCTTATAATGAAGCTGATTTTTGCATTGTTGTATAAAGGTAAATGCTGAAGCCAGGCAATCTAGCCGGTACAATAATAGCGTAAGAACCCAATAAGAGCCCTAAATTGGGAAGAATGCTTAATAATTCAGCCCCTGTAAATACCTAGATACATGCTGATCGGGTAGAATGATTAATTTATTAGTATCGATTAACCAGTAAAAAAACCTATTAAAAAGGGTATTAGAGACAGTTGCTTAAAAGCATCCACTCCAATACCTTTTATTTAGTGGTGCGAGCGAGAGGACTTGAACCTCCACGAGCTTAAAGCCCACTAGGTCCTGAACCTAGCGCGTCTGCCATTCCGCCACGCTCGCCTGTTTTTCCTGCCCTGTCATTATAACCATTCTTAAATTTTTAATCAATAGGTTAATCTAAAATAGATTTCTCTTTATTCAGCCCTGCAAGTGGCAATAACAGCTTGATCTGCAGTTTTGTCAGCAGCTGCATCCAGGCCAATTCCGTTTACGTTAAGAAAATATTCCCCGTTGATCTGTCAGGTATCAATACGACGTGTCTTCCAATTTTTAAGACCTTGATAAGTTTTGCGCCAGTTTATGGTAATTTTGCAGGAACGGATTAAACCGTTGCCGATTCCTGCCGGTATAATACCCAGAACACTCCTCTTAAAAACCAAAGCCATTTAAGACTTCTCTCAAGGCTCCATCGTCACCGATGGCAACCACCAGCTCTGCCCTTTCGCAGGTAGCCCGGGCAGCCAGCCCGGGGCATCTCCCGCTTGACGGGTTAATTTAGCCCGGTATGGCTGTCCGGTCTGTTTTAAATGATTATCTGGCCTTGATCAGATCCGTCCGGTTTTACCTCCAACCGCACCCGGATTCACTGCAAACGCGGTATGGTATGGGGGATCCTAGTCTCTTCCCTTATCTTTTGGCCTACATCTAACCGCTACCAAAATTTAAAAAGATCAGTCTTCTTCCTTAGCCTTATCTTCTTTATCTTTTAATTTTTTTGCCGTTTCCATCGGATCGGGCAAAAGATGCCTTAATTCAATCGGTAAAGGAAAAGCAATCAGGTTACCCTGCTGGGTGGCTATTTCAGGCAAGGTCCTTAAGAGTCGAACATAGAAACTGCCATCCTGGGCGCTGAGAGTTTTTGCCGCCTCGGCAATTCTTCCAGCAGCCTCTCTTTCACCTTCAGCCTGGACAATAACAGCTCTTCGCTCCCTTTCTGCCGTTGCCTGCCTGGATATTGCTTTTTGCAGCGATTCCGGAATAACAACATCTTTTATCTCAACTGCCGTAACTTTAATACCCCATGGATCGGTAGCCTCATCCAGGATGCTCTGAATTGTTGCATTAAGCTTTTCTCTTTCAGAAAGCAATTCATCCAATTCTGCCTGCCCGGCAACGCTTCTCAGGGTTGTCTGTGCCAGCTGGGCTGTAGCCATCCTAAAGTCCTCAACATTATTAACGGCCCGGTTAGGTTCGACAACCCGGTAATATACAACTGCATTAACGCTGGTCGTAACGTTGTCCCGGGTAATTACTTCCTGGCTGGGAACATCTAGGGTAACGATCCGTAATGAAATCCTCACCAGTTTATCAACTACAGGTATGACCAGGACAAAGCCCGGTCCCTTTTCACCAATCAAACGGCCGAGGCGGAAAACTACCAGCCTCTCATACTCCTTTACAATTTTGATCGCTGAAGTAATAAATAAAAACACTACTATCAGGATAGGAACAAACAAACCTACATCACTAAGCAATTCAAAGATCATGAAAGATCCTCCTTTATATTAATATTTACGAGCAGGCTTGAAGGATCACCATCAAGCCTTCACAGGTACTTTACTCCTGTATTTCGCCGGTTTCAATTTGTGATTTACCTGTTACACTTTTCTCTAGTGGCCGAACCCAGAGTTTTAAAGATTCAGCTTTAACTATTTCTACCTCCATTCCAATGGGAATTACCTGATCATCATAGCTAACGGCACTCCATAATTCTCCTCTGGCCTTGATCATCCCTTCAGGATTTAATTCTTCAATAACCTTACCTCTATCCGGCGGTTTAAAGTAAGTGCCTCCGTCCTGGTGCTTACGGCGGCTGTGAATAACACGCTGGGCTACAACCAGAACCACTATCAACAGCCCGATCACTGTACCGACAACTGTGACGAGGAAAGTGGCATACCAATCCCTCGCCATCAGTGGTTCTGTTGGCAACAATACCGCTCCGACTAAAAGTGAAGCTGCCCCTCCTATACCTAAAATACCAAACCCGGAAGTAAATATTTCAGCAGCGATTAAACCTGCCCCCAGGAGCAGCATGATAATCCCGGCTGTATTGGTATCGAATAATCCAATCCCGTAAATGCCGAGGATTAATAAAATAAGCCCGCTCACCTCGGGAACAATTGTTCCAGGCGCGCTTAAGCCAAAATAGATTCCAAGAAAGCCGATTGTCAATATTAAAAAAGCGATCTGTGGATCACTGACCCAATTTTGAAGGCTTTCCCGCAGGTTCATGTCCGGTTCAATGATTTGCGCATCTTCGGTATTTAAAATGTAGGTAACACCATGTTTTTCAATTTCTAAACCGTCAACTGCTTCTAAAAGCTCTGGAACACTTCCGACAAGATACTCTATCATTCCCTCTTCCAGAGCTTCCCTGGCATCAAGAGTAAGATTTTCGGTAACAAATTGCTCGGCCAAATCTTCAGGCCGTCCCTGTTCCTTGGCTATGCTGCGCATATGCGATGAATAAAAGTTTATGGTTTTTTCATCAGTCGCTTGTGTACCTTCAGGTGAAATTGCAACCGGCATAGCCGCTCCAACAGTTGTTCCTGGTGCCATGGCAGCGATATCAGAAGCAACCAGGATAAATGCACCGGCTGAACCAGCAATAGCGCCGGAAGGAGCCACCAGCACTGCTATTGGAACCTCAGCGTTTAAGAATAGTTCATTTATTTCAAGCGTTGCATCAACCAGCCCACCGGGGGTATTCATAATCAGTATAAAAAGCTGAGCATTATCTTCAACAGCAGCCGGAATCTGCCTTTCCAGAAAACTCCTTTGTCCGGCCGTTACTGCCCCCCTAAGTTCAACAACATAAACAGGCCCTTCGTCTTGTGCTCCTACAAAACCGGGATTTAAAAACAGGATACTGGCGAAAAATATAAACATCATGCCTGTCAGAATAAATTTAAGACTTGCATTATTATGTAATTTCATCTCATATCAACGACCTTTTTTATTATTAATAACCTCTTTTAATATCATTATAATATAATTTGTTCAGAATTCATAGTGATTAATATTCATATTTGACTACCCGGGCAAGCTAAAATATAATATAACTAATCAAGTTAATTATAAAAGGAATTGAGCCATGATTACCAAAAAAGCCGAGTACGCTATTATAATCTTAACCGAACTTGCCTCTCACCCCAGTGACAGTCTAATAACCAGTAAGGAAATTGCCCGAAATAGAGAAATTTCAGTAAACCTGGTTGTCCAACTGCTTTCAATCATGAAAGAAGCAAACTGGACCAGTGGAACAAGGGGCCCTTCAGGCGGCATTAAACTAATTACCGATCCTTCTAAAATAAGTTTGCGCAAAGTCATAGAGACAATCGATGGACCAATCGGAATCACCCGTTGCCTTTTCAGTAATACTCCTTGTCAAAATAAAACTCAATGCTCTCTAAGAGGAGTTTGGGCTAAAGCCCAGAACAACATGCTCTCCGTTTTGGACGAGGTTTCGATTAAAGACCTGGCAGAACAGGCAGCAGGCGATTTTTAAAGGTTCAGGCCCTGTTCAGCCTGAATGGTAAAACCTTGATCGAGCCCGCTAAAATAACGAAGCAAAACTACTTTGAAAGCTAAAAGGCCGGTTATACCAAGCCTGCTAAAGACTGACTATTTTACAAAAACAAACTAAGTAAGAACCTATGATTTACTTTTCACAAGTTATGAGAAACGATTTTTTTTAAATCTAAGCCAGGCTTCTATAAATCAATAGGATCAGCAAATGTTTTTAAAAACTTCAATCATGCAGGAAACATGCAAAGACTTATATTATTACTCCTTTATGCTCCCATCCACCCCGATAACAATTTCTTTTAGAGGAATATTTGCGCCGGATTCTTCAAGAGCCGCTTGAACCAGGCGGGATAAACCGTAACAGCATCCAACTTCCATATGGACCAGGGTAATGCTTCTAAGATTGTTTTTCTTAAACATTTCCACTAGTTTATTATGGTAGGCGTTTACGT
>PWMM01000206.1 GCA_003558195.1 Syntrophomonadaceae bacterium | reverse complement strand
TAAGGGTTTTAACCAGGGTCAAAGCAGTTCATGTCGCTTCAGGAGGCTTTGGTGGCAGCGAAGGGGCGGTTACCTTGATTGCTGAAGGTGAAGAAGAGGATATTAAGGCCGCTATTGAGCTGATTAGCCAGGTTAAAGGAGAGCCGCCGATGCCTCCATTTAAAGGAGATTGTAAAGGGTCATGTCGTTTTTACAGGTGTGCATATCACGGTAAAGAAAACCAGGAGTTGCCTGAATGGCTAAACCGGTAACATTAAAAAATTGATCTTCTGTAATTTTAAGATCCGATTGAAAATATTTTTATTTCTAAACCCTGAAAGATCGATCATTTTAGAACAGGGTCTGGTTTTAACCGGTTTTATTAAAAGTCCGGGGGAAAATGCTTAAATAAATTATTATTGAAGGAAGTGCAATATGCCTGAGATGATGAAAGCCTTAAGAAAAACCTTTCCAGGTGCAGGAGCTGAGCTCAAAGAAATCGCCATTCCAAGGGTGGATAAAGGTCTGGTCTTGGTAAAGGTTGAAATAGCAGCAATTTGCGGTTCCGATCAGGCGGTTTACAGGTGGTCTAAAAATATTGCGGTAAACACTGAATTGCCTTTTACCATGGGCCATGAATATTGTGGCACTGTCGTGGAAGTTGGTGATGGTGTCCAGAACTTTATGGTCGGGGATCGGGTTGTTGGTGAGACACATGTTCCCTGCGGAAAATGTTACATGTGTCGCGGTGGGAATCAACATCTTTGTGTTAACATGAGAAATATTGGAAAAACCTATCAAGGCTGTTTTGCGGAATATATCCTGGTTCCGGAAAGCTGCCTCATAAAAATAGATCAAACTGTTGATCCCAGGGTAGGGGCTATTATGGAGCCATTGGGCGTTGCGGTTCATGCCTTACAAAAAACGAGCCCATGCGGTGGAACCCTGGCTGTCCTGGGATGCGGGCCAATTGGTTTAATGACCATCAATGCTTCTAAACAGATGGGAGCACATACCGTATTTTCTACCAGCCGAAGTCCTGCAAAATTAAAGATGGCCGAAAAGATGGGGGCAGACTATCAAATCAACTCCGGGCAGGAGGATGTAATCGATGCTATTAAAGCTCTGACCAATGGAGGGGGAGTTGATGTAGTAATCGAAGCCTCTGGAAGCAACGAAGCATTCCTGGAGGGCCTGGAAATTTTAAAGAATCAAGGCCGGTTTTGCTTGCTGGGAATTCCAACTGCTCCTATCCAATTTGATGCTGATCGTTATCTGATCCGCAAAGAATTAAACATTACCGGGATCTGGGGAAGAAAAATGTACAGTACCTGGCTACTGGTTGAGCAATTCATCGCTTCAGGAAAATTAGATTTAGATCCACTACTTGGCAGTACTTATGAACTTGAAGATTATGCTAGTGCTTTTGAAAAAGCTGCTTCCGGTACAGTTCAAAGAATTTTCTTAAATCCCGTTTAAATATCAGTAGAAAGGAGAATTTTTAATGAGTGATAAAAAGCATAATGCCATCTTAATAGATCCTAAAGATAATATCGCGGTAGCCATTGAGAACTTAAAAAAAGATCAAAAAGCTATCGTTAAAGGGGTCGATTATTATGAGGAAATTCCACTAGTCCAGGATATTCCTTTCGGACACAAGCTTGCCCTAACTGTTTTACAAGAAAATAAAGAGATAATTAAGTACGGCGAAGTTATTGGTGTTGCGATGCAAAATATTGAAAAGGGAGAATATGTACACGATCATAATATTAAGGGAATTCGCGGTAAAAGGCAGGCTAACTAGGGAAAGGAGCAATAACTAATGATATTTAACGGTTTTAAGAGGCCAGATCAATCAGTTGGTGTAAGGAATCATTTGCTGGTTTTACCGTCGGTGGTTTGCGCTAATGATACGGCCAGGTTGATCGGGCAGCAACTGCAGGGAGCGGTATATGTGACCCATGAACATGGTTGTGGCGCCCACTATCACTCCAGTAGTGATCAGATTCGCCGAACCATGATCGGCTATGGCAGTAACCCGAATGTGGGCGCCTGCATAGTTGTCGGTTTAGGATGTGAAACGATGGATGCTGAAGAGATTGCTGCAGGGATTGCCAAAACTGGCAAACCGGTAGCAGCCATCGTTATCCAGAAGGTAGGCGGGACAATTAAAGCTGTTAGCCAGGGAGTGCAAACCGGTCAGAAAATGCTTGCCGAGCTCTCAGCGCAGAAAAGGCAGGAATGCGATCTTTCTGAACTTATTTTTGCTCTTGAGTGTGGGGGATCGGATTCAAATTCGGGCATATCTGCTAACCCGGCCCTTGGAGTTGCCAGTGATCTGCTAATCGGCGAAGGGGGTTCCTCTATCTTATCTGAGACCAGCGAGATCGTGGGGGCCGAACATTTAATGGCTAAAAGGGCCGTCAATAAGGAAGTTGCGGATCAAATTTTAGAAATTGTCCATCGAGCAGAGCAAGAGGGAGTTAAACAGGGATTGGATATGAGCAACCTCGCTCCTGGAAACAGGGAAGGTGGTTTGTCTACCGTTGAAGAAAAGTCCCTCGGCAACATCCATAAAGGTGGAACATCTCCTGTCCAGGAAGTATTAGAATATGCCTTTAAGCCTTCCAGGAAAGGTTTAATCATCATGGATACACCTGGATATGATGTCGAATCAATTACAGCCATGGTAGCAGGTGGGGCCCAGGTAATTGCTTTTACAACTGGCAGGGGTACACCGGTAGGTTGCCCTGTGGCTCCGGTAATAAAAATATGCAGCAACAGTGATACTTATGGCAAAATGCAGGATAATATTGATATCAATGCTGGTGTGATTATCGATGGATTAAGCACGGTCCAGGAAGTGGGACAGCAAATATTTCAGGAGTTAGTAGATGTCAGTAATGGCAAACTTACCAAGGCAGAGCAGCTTGGTTTCGGTGATTTTTCGATTTATCGCCCTTTAACTTAAAGCAACTGTAATTGCCCTGGTCCGGATCAAGTGCCACCATAAAGGTCGGATTTTAAAAGATCCTTTACAAGTCAATGACGAGCGGCATCTTAGGAACTGCTTTAATTATTCCGGTTGGTTTTTGCGTTGAACGCAAGAGTCAAGGGCCTGTAGGCCCGGTAAAGGCTTTAGCGTGCAGCGGGAAAAAAGCCCGGGAGGATTACGGTTAGAACCCCGAATAGCAGTAATCGCGCTTTAATATAACCTGACTAAAGGACTGACTAAAGGAGTGTTGCAATTTTGTGTAAAAAAGAAGGATTGGTTTTACACGAAAAAGACAATGTTGGGACTGCCTTAAATGATTTAACTGCAGGAAGTAAAATTCCCGTTACTAAAAATCAAACTATCACTTTAACTGAAGATATTCCTTATGGGTTTAAGTTTTCCTTGCATGATATCGCCAGGGGTGAGGCTATCATAAAATACGGTGAAGCCATTGGCCAGGCCAAGGATAGTATTAAGGCAGGTAGCTTGGTTCATATTCATAATACTGAAGGGCAAAGGGCAAGGGGAGATCTTTAGAACCAGGAGGCTAATGATATGTTTTTAGGCTATAAAAGACCTGATGGTAAAGCGGGTATTAGAAATCATGTTTTGATTTTACCGGTTCACCGCATGGTGAATTCTGTAGCTATGCAGGTAGAAAAAATGGTCCGGGGTACAAAAATTAGCATCACCACCGGTGAAGTAGGTCGTAGTTCAAAAGACAGGGAAACAATTGCCAGAACCTTACTCGGTTTGGCTTTAAACGGCAACGTGGCAGGCGTATTAGTTGTTGGGGATAATCGTTACAGCTGTAAGGAATTAAACCATGAAGAAATGGCAGAAATCATTAATTCTACCGGGAAACCGGTTGAATTACTGGATATAACTGAAAGTGGCGGTTATTACAATGCTATAACCAGTGGAGCAAGGAAAGCGCATAAACTGGTCCTGGAAGCTTCTTACTATCGCCGTGAGCCCTGCGAACTTAAGGATCTAACCCTGGGGGTAAAATGCGGAACGTCAGATCCTACTTCTGGTGTAGCTGGCAATCCTGTGGTTGGAAAGGCTTTTGATCTACTGGTAAAAGCTGGTGGGACCGCCTTCTTCTCAGAAACCACAGAAATCATCGGTGCAGAAGATAAACTGGCTAAAAGATGTGTAAATGAGAAGGTTCAGGAAAAACTTTTAGCTGCAGTATCCCAAATAGAAGCAAAAGCAAAGGCTACCGGGGAAGATATCAGGAATATTAATCCCATACCTGAAAATATTAAGGCCGGTATTACCACCCTGGAAGAAAAATCTCTGGGAGCTATTACCAAGTCAGGCAGTATGCCCATCCGTGATGTATTGAAATATGGAGAGCGTCCGCCAGGGCAAGGGTTATACTTCATAGATGGCTGGATGTCTTCTCTCTCCTTGCCACTGGGGATGGCAGCGGCGGGAGCTAACTTGTTTATGTATCAACTGGGGGGACAGGGAATGCCAGATCTAGCACCACCCATGCCGGCTTATTCAGCCGGTCTGATTACTCCCATGATGTATTTAACCGGAAATCCCCGAACCTGCCTGAAAGCAGAAGAATTTGTTGATTTTTGCAGTGGAGATATTATGGAAGGGAAAAGCAGTATAGAAGAAATGGCTGAAAAGCTTATGGAATCTATTCTAAAATTAGCCTCAGGAACATGGACTAAAACAGAAATAATTAACCTGCAAGATCCTGTAGAATTTTACTTGCAAGATCCCTGTTTTTAAAACAGATTTTCCCTGTCATTAATGGCAAAAACGGCAAACTTAAAACTAAAATAATTGGTTTAAAGTTGTTTAGAGGTAAACTAAATCTTATTTTCATTAATAGTTGGTTTTTGGCTCTGGAATAAGGGAAGTTTTGTTGGGCAGTTTTATCCTGGCAAAGAAGAGTTGCTTTTTAAGACGTTACATTATATAAATAAGTATGCTAAAAAGCTTTTGCTTTTTAATTTTATACCTTTCAGCTATTTCGATTCTAAAATATTAAGCAACTAATTAGATAGGGGTTAAACTACCAGGCTCTTCAAAACCCTGTTTCATCAATTTTTTATGGATGGAGGTGAATACTTTAAAAAAGTGTTGCCCTGTTGATAACTAATTATTAAAGGCTAACCCCAAAAGCTTAATTTGTAATATTAACGCTTGCGAGCTATGAAATTGCCGGTTTTATATTTTGTTCTTAAAAAATTCTATATTAGCTGATGTAAAGGAGCAATGCGATGGGCTTTCTAGAGATTTATGCTGAAGAGCTGGCTACTTTTGGAGATCAGATCGCTTTATTATTTAGTCCTGCCGTTATACTGGCCCTGCTTGGAGGGACCGCTTTTGGACTGATAGTCGGGATCCTGCCCGGTTTGTCAGTTACAATGGCCATGACCCTTCTTTTAACCTTTGTTTTTAGAGTTCCCTTTGAGATTGGCTGGGCTTTACTAATTTCAGTTTATGTTGGTGGTATCTTTGCCGGCGGAATCACTGCGATTATGATCAACATTCCTGGCACCCCGGGTGCAATTTGCACCTGCGTAGATGGATTCCCACTTGCAAAGCAGGGCAAATCGCGCGAAACCGTAGGTCTGGTGACGCTTTCTTCCGGTGCCGGAGAAATCATCGCTGCCATCATTATGTTTATCTTAATACCGGTTGCGGCAACGCTGGCCCTGCTGCTGGGAGACTGGGAACTGGCGCTGGTTTGCTTAATCGGTATTGTCCTGGCCGGGGCGATAGCCGGCGATAACCCGATCAAGGGATGGCTGGTAGGGATTATGGGTTTGGTGATAGCCATGGTTGGCCTTGAACCAATCTATGCTTACCCCAGGTTTGCCTACTCTCCTGAACTTTACTATGGGATTAGCTTTATTCCAGTCTTACTGGGTATCTTTGGTTTAAGTGAAGTATTTTTAGTGCTGAAAGATAAAATACCGTATACATTACCGGGCAAGCCTGAAAGAGCCATCTTCATGTGGAATGAATTTAAAAGGAAAAAGAAAGATATTGTGCGTGCAGCTTTAATTGGCATGGGGGTGGGTTTAATACCGGGAACCGGTGAATCGGTAGCCCCCTGGGTATCCTATACCTTTGCCCAGCGCAGCTCAAAGACTCCCGAAGAATTTGGTAAAGGCAGCAAAGAGGGTGTGCTGGCAGCAGAAGTAGCCAACAATGCCACATCCGGTGGGGCTTTAATTCCGACCATGGTCTTAGGGATTCCCGGTAGTGGCCCTACGGCCATTATGCTCGCCGCCTTATTGATTTATGGTTTCAGGCCCGGACCCATGTTGATTATTGACACCCCGGGGATCTTAATACTAACGGTAATGATGTTTCTCACTGCTGCTTTATTTATGGTTCTCGTTACTTTTCTATTTTCCAAGCAGCTCATCTCGGTTCTTTCATTAAAGCGTGATCTTTTAATGCCGATTATTGTGGTGTTTTGTATTTTAGGGGCGTGGGCGGCTAATTACACCATGTTTGATGTTTACCTGACCCTTGCGTTTGGTGTTATAGGATGCGTACTAAGACTAAGAGGTTTTGCTCTAGCGCCCCTGGTACTCGGTGTTTTAGTGGGTGGGTTGTTTGATCAGTATTTAAGGCGTGCTCTTTTGACCTATGATGCTGACATTTTTGTGATGCTTAGCAGGCCAATCGGGCTTTTCCTGATTGCTTTCATGGTATTTCTGCTCTATTCTTCTTTTAAGATGAAGAAAGTGGCTAAAGAAAAAGAGAAAGAAAAACTAAAAGACCTGGAAATTATAGCCGGAGAACTGGATGGACATAGTAATGATTAAGATTTAACTAAACTAACGCTGATGACAATGGCTATGATTGGCTTTAAAAAGGGAGTTGTGAAGATGACTGTTTTTGATGAGCTGGTAAAAGATTACGAAATACCGCGGATGCTAAAAGTCAAGCAGAACTTTCCCCGGCCTGTTTTGGATGATATTCCCCAACAGGTAAAAAAGGTTTTGCATGAATCTGGGGATTTAAATAAGATTGAAAAGGGAACAAGGGTTGCAGTTACTGCCGGAAGTCGAGGAATTGCTAACATAGGCCTGATTACAAAAGAAGTTATTGGCGTTTTAAAAACCGCAGGAGCAAGCCCTTTTATCATTCCAGCGATGGGCAGTCATGGTGGAGCTACATCAGAGGGCCAAACGGAAGTCCTGGAAATCCTTGCTTTATCAGAAAGTGACCTCGGCGTACCGGTCAAATCATCCATGGAAGTAGTAAAAATAGGGACAACAGATGATAATCTTCCGGTTTATATTGATAAATTTGCGGCCACTGAGGCTGATGCGATTGTAGTTATTAATAGAATTAAGCCGCATACTACCTTCAGGGGTCCTTACGAAAGTGGTCTAGCCAAAATGATCACTATTGGCCTTGGAAAACAAGTTGGTGCTGATCTATGTCATGCTACCGGCCCGGAAAACATGTCTTCCCGGGTTGAGGTTATTGCCAGGCATATCCTTAAAAAAACGAATTTGGTTTTTGGTGTGGGGATCCTTGAAAATGCTTATGATGAAACATGCGACATTGTGGTATTGCCCGGTGAAGAGATAATGGAAAAAGAACCCGATTTACTGCACAGGGCCTGGCAGAATATGCCCCAGATATTCTCAAAAGATTATGATGTCCTGGTAGTTGATGAAATGGGCAAAGATATCAGTGGAACTGGAATGGATCCTAACATCCTCGGACGGTACACGTCAGATGCCCTTCAAGATGAAGACTGGGTACAACGGATCGTGGTTTTAAACCTTACCGAAAGAACTCATGGCAATGCAAACGGAATCGGGTTGGCCGATATTTGCACTCAAAAAGCTTTTGATAAAATGGATTTTAAGAAAACCTATCCTAACTGCTTGACTACCGGTATAGTTCTCTCTGTGAAAACCCCCATGGTGATGGAAAACGATCGACAAGCTATCAAGGCAGCTATCAAGACATGTTTTGATATGGATATCAATAATGTTAAATTAATCAGGATTAAAAACACCCTGGACCTTGATCAGATTTATATATCTGAAGCCCTGCTTCCTGAGGCCCGGGAAAGTAGCCTTGTAGAGTTCTCTGAACAAGAGCCACTTCCATTTGCCTTTAATGATCGGGGTGATTTGCAAGGTTTCTGATTGCCGGTTTTTGCTAAATACTAATTATCAATTTGAATTGGATCCTTACATTTCATATCTTTATTATTAAAAATATGAATCTAACACTCCAGGAGACAAGAACTAGAAGGTGCAGGGAGTAGCAGTCTATGTTCGGCCTCGTAAACATCAAGCAGGCTTTAAGTAGGTAATTGGGGTTTGGAAATAGAAAGGGAACTCTTCTGGTATTGCAGCCGAACTCTTACCAAGAAGCAGAGCTATCGACGTAAAATTTGTAATGTTGTCATGGTAGTCCTTTTTAGGGCAAGATTGTTCAAGCTGATTGACTGGAGAAGGGTTATGTGTTACTATTTTTTATAGAAAACAGACATATTTCATAACCAATCCATTACAGTATAATTAAATATTAGACAATCAATAATCGCTTTAATCATCAGGTGGCTGTTAAATAGAACGGTCCCTAAATGGCGGGTTTATTGTTTTTCTAAAACATAGGGTATCTTTAACTACAAATCATAGCAAAATCAGAGGAATTAACATCAAAAATGCTCTATTATAAAAGAGGCAAACCTATTCGAAGCACACTAATCGTAATAACAAGCTTAGTTGTTCTTTTTCTTTTCTACGGTCAGCTTTATTACTCTTGCCAGTACGCTAAACGAATTACTTCTTTTTCTACTTGTAGTAGCTTTTCATTACTCTGAAATTAAAACCTAATTAGAGCCATAGTAAATGTAATTTAGCCAGGACCTGGCTATAAAAGAGTTCATATCACTATGGAAGGAGGGGATAATTTGTAACCAGCTTTTATTAAGGTGAGGGGCACTAAAGTGTTTAAAAATCTTGAAAGGTAGGGATAAGAATGATTAAAAGATTAACAACGATTACATTGGTATTGCTACTTATAGGGATGTCTTTCATATTTATAGGCTGTGAAGCGGAAGAAGAGGTAGTAGAACCAGATGTTGATCCGGACGAAGAAGTTGATGAAGAAATCGATGAACCAGAACCCGATGAACCAGAAGTAGACTATCCGACACAAACCATTAATGTTCATGTTGGATGGTCGGAAGGTGGGGCTTCAGATGTAATATCAAGGGCTCTGGTCTATCACATGGAAGAATACTTAGATGAAACGATAATAGTAACAAACACTGATGGAGCGCTGGGCTCAATTGCAGGCACTAGGGCCGCCGGAGATCCTACTGGCTATACCTGGATGGGAGGAGCTTCAGTTCATGGCACCTGGCCTCCACTGGGTTTCTCGGATCATAGCTGGACCGATTTCTATTCGTTTTTAGCGACCTTTTTCCCCACAACGATCTACGTTAGAACTGATCAACCTTATGAGACCCTTGATGACTTGTTAGAAGCTATCGCTGAAGATCCTGGATCCTATAAGTTTGGTAGCCCGGGTACAGGAAGTAACGGTCATATTTTCGGTGACCTGGTTCTCGGTGCCGCAGGCATCGAAGGGGTTGAACACATTCCTTATGATGGCGGAAGAGAAGCTAACACCTATTTAGAAAGAGGAGAAATTGATTTTATCTCTGTAACAATGGGTGACGTTTTGGACTATGTAGAAGCCGGTGCTTTGATACCGCTTGCCAACCTTTACGATCAAGATGTAGAGGCTGGAGGAGTGGAATTTCCTGGTATAGGGCATTACTACCCGGATCTGGAAGCGCACATCGGTGTTTGCGCTTATTTTGGGGTATACCTTCCCAGGGATGTTGACCATGGTGTACTCATGAGAGTATACGATGCCTTTGAATATGCAGTACAACAGGATCGCTTTATTGAAATATCTGTTGAAGATAGAGGGGGCGTAGTGGATCCATTAGTTGGTCAGCCATCTGATGAATTCATGGCAGGACTCGAGTCAGCAAGAAGCCACCCCTTATGGAACATGGGTATTGCAGAAAATGATCCGGCGGATTATGGTATCCCCACAGTTGCTGATATGACATGGCCTCCCCATGATAGAGCAGAAGCAGCACGAGATTGGCCTGCTGAACTACAGGGCGGAATGAGATAAGACTGCTGGTTGTTAACACGATACCCCCACCTGGTTGGGGGTGTCGTGTTTAATAATAATATAAACTGCTTTGAATGGTCGCCTTTAAAGGTGAGCCTTAAAAAGGAGGGATTACTTTCTAACTATGGACACAGAGGGTAAAAACATAACCGGTCGCGGTCATACGTCAGATCTACTGGTTGGTGTATTGTTTTTATTGCTTGCTGCTTTTATAGT
>PWMM01000079.1 GCA_003558195.1 Syntrophomonadaceae bacterium | reverse complement strand
TGAATCGGGAACAGCGCCACGGAAAGGAAAAACAGAGGCATAACTAAAAAGTTCATGATCAACTGAAAGCCATGCATATCTTCAAGGAGTGAAGCAATCGCGGTTCCCAGGGCTGTGCGAATAATATATCCTATAACCACAATAATGGCAGGAATTAATGCTACCCAGGATTCCAAAATCAGTGGTGTTGCCATATTACTGATTATACCTGCTGTATATCCAGGATGGCGAATTAGATTATATGGTCCTTTCTTAGCTACACTATAACCACGTTCACTTTGCAGTCTTACCGTTGAAGAAAAAAAGCGATTTGCAGCCATAGCCCAGGCGCCCAGAAAGCCGGTGACAAGAAATAATAGAAGTGCAGCTGCTTGCAGCCACATCGTCACTGCTCCAGACCAACCAAATCGCTGGTCAAGTCCGGCTACCAGCACTGTTAGCAGCGGTCCTACCATAGCTACAAAAACAGACAGGTATAGATCCCACCTGGCCGTGCTCTCCCGCAACCCGGATCTTTCAGCCATTAATTCTGGATCCATTAAAAATGCGTTAAGCAAAATAATCAGCAAAATTGCTCCCAGGTAAACCCAGGCGGCTGTCCAGTCCAGCCTGCCAGCCGAAGCCAGGAGTAATATTCCGACTATAATCAGCCAGCTGATATATTTCTTCCACCATATGTTAGTTTTTTTTTCGAAGGCTATCTTCATTTACTCTATTCACTGCCGATTATTTCCTTTTTCGGAAAATGGTTGATTAAAAAAACTAAGCATCCTTTTTAACTAATTACCCACTATACTTTAAAGGTGTTCAATAACAATCTTTATTAAATGTATAAGCTGTTATAAAATATCTTAGAAGCTTTGCAAAATACCCTAAAACATCTTTTAGAGGTGGTCAAAAATGAAGGCCGAACTTGCACGCCGAAAGAAAATGGCTGAACAATACCGAGGCAGAATTAATACTGCTGTCGACTATATTGAAAGAAATCTCAAACAGGACTTCAGCCTAGATCAGATTGCTGCTGTTGCAGGTTTTTCCAAGTATCATTTTCATCGCATTTTCTATACTTTCACGGGAGAAAGCCTCTTTCAGTTTATCCAGCGTTTACGCCTGGAAAAAGCGGCAACATTATTGCTTACTGACCTGGGTAAACCGGTAACTGAAATTGCCCTTGAGTGCGGTTTTTCCAGTTCCTCTTCATTTGCAAAAAGTTTCAGGCATTACTTTGATTTCTCAGCCAGCCAGTGGCGAAATCTTAAATCTGCTTCCTGCTTGCAAGAAAGCAACCTGGGTAAAAAAGATAGCAACCAGGGACAAGTGCTTAGCAATCCTGGAAAAGATTCAATTACAGAAAACGTCTATATTGAGTATGTAAACAATACTCAAATATGGAGGTATGAACTGATGGAGAATCATAACAGGGTAGTTGAAGTTAAAGATCTGCCTGAAACAACCCTTGCCTATGTGCGTTACGTGGGACCTTACAAGGGTGATGGAAAACTATTTGAAGGATTATTTAGTAAACTGTTTCAGTGGGCTGGTTCGCGCGACCTGCTGCGCTTTCCCGAAACAAAAACAATTATTATCTACCATGACAACCCCGACATAACTGATGAGGCAAAGCTCAGGGTAAGCGTTTCAATCTCTGTTCCTCCTGACACAGCGGTTGATGGCGAGATAGGTAAAATGATTTTACCAGCCGGTAAATATGCCCTGGCCCGCTTCGAGCTCGACGATCAGGAATACCAGGAAGCCTGGGACTGGGTTTACAGGACCTGGCTGCCTGAAAGTGGCTACCAGCCTGACGATCGTCCCTTCTTTGAAATGTACCATAACGATCCAAAGACCCATCCTGAAGGAAAATCAATAGTCGACATCTGTATCGGTGTAAAACCGCTGTAAAAATAAATGGTGTATAGTGAATGTCAAAATGGAGGGGCTCACCCCCTCCTCTGGGAAACATAGCAGGTTCTGCTGATTTCACCTGCTGCTTCCTTACTTACCTTAATAAATGAGTTGCCTTTCCAGGATGGTTTTGTCTTGTAAACCGGTGAGATCTGTCATTAATTGTTATCCTTGTTTTAGATTTGGTTGAAAGCTGTGGTTGTGGGTCAAACCCTGATGATAGATGAACCAATTTTTTATTTAAATCAACCGGTGGAATCAACCCATCGGTTGATTTGCTTTTTCAGGCTATAACTTATCATTGTGGGTGAAAGGAGTTGGTTAAAAATGAAACCACTGATTCAAGTAAAAGGCCTGGGAAAAAGTTTTAACGGAAAGAAGGTATTAAAAAACATTTCATTTGATGTATATGAAGGTGAAATTTTATGCCTGCTGGGTCCTAATGGAGCAGGTAAAAGTACAACCATCAATGCCATGTCCACAACCTTGAACTATGAAGCGGGAGAGATACTGTATGATGGACAACTGGTTAATCAACAGTCTAATTTCTTTAAATGTAACTTAGGCCTGGTGCCCCAGGATCTGGCAATATATGAAGATATTTCAGCAGAAAAAAATGTTACCTTCTTTGCTTCCATATATGGGTTAAGAGGCAAAGAGCTGAAAGCAAGAGTTGA
>PWMM01000062.1 GCA_003558195.1 Syntrophomonadaceae bacterium | reverse complement strand
CGTGATTGGTAGTGACCTGATTTTCCCAGTTCCCATTCGTCTGGCCCGACAAGTAGACAGTGGGATTAAGTGACATGATTTGATCGCGATATGGTGTACTCATCGGGTCACTCCGCTGTATTCGTATCCGCAGCACTTCACCATCAGGTTCCGGCGCATCGCCGACAAACGTCCACGAGTTACATTCGGGGTTCGCTTCCCAATCCGGGTGTGCATCCGCCCACTGGTCAAAACTGGGAGCAACAGGAGGCGGGTGGCGCGGATCCCAACCACGCGATTCCAAGAACGCCTCATAGGAAGCGCCAAACGTTGATAGCAGTACGAGTAAAATCGCCATGTCATTCCGGTAGCTCCTTGCGTTGCTGAACCACGCACGGTTGCGGCGGATCTTCGTCATGCCCGCACGTATGACGCTCTACCCAAGACGGGCCGCCGTCCTCGCCCGGAAACGCACTGACATGTTGGGGGTGGAACACACTCGCCGCCGTCAGCGTGTTGAATGCGTCCACAGCGTGCGCCTCGTTCATGAGCGGTAGATCGCAGATGAATATGTCATGATCTTCACCGGCTACAACCTCGTTGCGCTTTGGCTCCTCGTTCAAATGGATCGCCTGCGCATAACGGGCATCCATCTGCGCCTTGGCCCATGGCCCGAGTCCGCTCGACTTAGTGAACCTCACTCGCGCTCTGACTCGATGCACCATTAGTCTAAGATCTCAACTTCAAGCTCACCCGAGATGCGGATACGCAGCGTGCGCGGCACGTGCCCGATCTGCGCGCTATCTGGGTTGTCGATGTCGATGATCGACACAGGGTGCCCGTCCTTAGTCACCGTGTATTCACTCACTGTGATCTGTACCGGTTCAGGTGTGGGCGCAAGCGCCTCAAACTCGGCCCAGGAGTCGCCTGAGTCAATCAGACCAAGCACGTCTTCAGGCCATTCCCACTCGACTACCACGTTGTAGTCAGGATCAGCAGTCTCAGGATCATCTTGCTGACCTACGAATGCTACCAGCGGTATGCTATCGCCCACCTCGAATTCCACGACGCTCGCCTCTGCGGAGACGTGGAACGCCGCCACGCCGAATGACAGTATCGCAGCAATGATCGCACGTGCAGCCTTTGTACTCATGGTAACTCTCCTTTTGTTGTATGCATCTATGTATCGCCACATAACCAGGTGGCGTAACCACCACCCTTCTACCACACGCCCATTCAAGTACAGCCTTATATTTACTGTGCCAATGCTCGGAAACCCAACTAGCACCGCAATCAGAGCAACTCATTAGACAATACCTCCAAGCAGCGGAAGACGAAAATCATAGTCATCTCTCCTGAAACGGCGCGGATCCGAATAGGCGAACCGCGGCCCATTGCCACGGACGGCTCATCGCGTGCGCGCCGCGTGTACGTCGTGGATCGATCGCTATAAAATTCTGTTGATGACCGACGGCGCGCAAATGCGAATAAAATAGATCATCCCACCATGCACGCGACAAACGCAGCATCTCTATCGCGTGCTCGACATCACGAGGTGTATATCCGTATACGGTGTGGAGCGCATTATCGCCTAGCGCGCGCATCTCCTCTACGTACTGAGGCAATCTGTATCCCCAATCGTGTAAGAATCCTGCGGGATGATCTCTCACCATCAGCGTACCGATCGGCGTCGAGCGGCCATCGCAAATGAACGAGCGCGGAATTTTTATGATCTGTCTGCCGCGCATAACACTGTTCTGCGTGAAACGAATGGGGATCGTGACTAGATATGGATCCACGAATCTGAATTTAGCGCGCCTGAACCAGCCACGGCGCATGCGCTCGATTAACGGCTGTCCTGCGTACGCCCACGGGTCAGAATATTTCGGCGCATGGATGTCTGTAGTCATCGGTCCCTCACCATAATCTGCGGTATGCATCCGCATAATCTTCCGGCTTCGCCGCGCCAAGGTGCGTGTTGTACACTCTCTTAGCGTACGTATAGCTCGGGCGGCGATTGTGATAAATCCTAAGCGCAGTCTCTGCGCACATGTTTCGAAAGTATGCAGGCTCACTCTCACTCATCAGTCGTTCCCCTGATCCGTCGCATAACTACCTCCTTAAGTTCACATCACCAGCACGGTCACGAGCGCGGAGAACAGGATCCCGCACGCCGTGCTCAATATCGTGATAGTCATCACGGCCCATTGTGGGGCGCGCTGCCCCATCTCATTTATTTGTCGCTCCAGCCTATCCATACGTTCCTCCAGTTTGTCGATGCGTCGTGCGCCATGACGGATTTCCGTGTCGCGTCGTGATCCGTTGCTGTTTGTCTCATCACTCATCAGCGCCCTCGTTATATATATTTTGTTCCGCGCGTGATTGTTCGTATTCAGAAAGCGCAGCATAGATCGCTTGTGTCTCCGTAGGCGCGTACACCTCGTGGACGTTGGCACGAGTCAACCCACTGCCGATATCGTCGGTCACTATAACGCGATACCATCGCATTTACTTGCGCGCCTCCTCGTCGTCACTGCCGGTTAGTTTCGCGACCGCCGCTTCGAGGGCCGCTATGCGTTCATCTTGTGCTTTGACTAGATCCTGT
>PWMM01000077.1 GCA_003558195.1 Syntrophomonadaceae bacterium | reverse complement strand
CCCGGGGCTCGTCTTAATTATGATGAAAAAGTTGAAGTTGCCCGTCAATTAGCCCGTTTGAATGTAGATGTTATCGAAGCCGGGTTTCCAATCTCTTCTCCTGGAGAAACCAGGGCAGTTCAGGAAATATCCAGGCAGATTAAGGGACCAGTTATATGTGGATTAGCCAGGGCTGTTAAAGAAGACATTGATGCAGCCTGGGAGGCAATCAAAGAAGCAGAAAAACCTCGTCTCCATGTTTTTTTAGGTGCATCTGCCATTCACATGCAGCACAAGTTTAACAAAGCTCCTGAACAAGTCCTGGAACAGGCAGTTGATGCGGTAAAATACGCCGCCCGTTTTACAGATAATATTGAGTATTCGCCAGAGGACGCCAGCCGGGCAGATGAAGAGTTTTTATTCCAGATGATAGAAGCTGTGATTAAAGCCGGAGCAACGGTAATCAATATTCCAGATACGGTTGGCTATGCTGTTCCTGAAGACTTTGGGAGCTTGATCCGCCGGATCAGGGAAAATGTAAACAACATCGATAAAGCCATGATCAGTGTACACTGCCACGATGACCTTGGCCTGGCTGTGGCCAATTCCCTGGAGGCCATTAAGAATGGAGCACGCCAGGTAGAATGTAATATTAACGGTATTGGTGAAAGAGCTGGCAATGCCGCCCTGGAGGAAATTGCCGTTGCCCTGCGGATCCGGCAAAACCATTTTCCCTATTATACTGATCTTAATTTTTCGGAAATTTACCGGACCAGCCGCCTGGTCAGTAAATTGACCAACATATCAATTCCAGTAAATAAGGCAGTTGTAGGACTTAACGCCTTCTCTCACTCATCCGGTATTCATCAGGATGGCGTTTTAAAGAATAAAGAAACTTATGAAATTATAGATGCGGAGTTGATTGGAGGCAGTGCCGCTAAAATGCTGCTTACTGCCCGATCGGGACGGCATGCTGTTCTTGATCAGTTAAATAAACTGGGTTTTGTATTAAACAAAGAGCAGCTTGATGTAATATACGATCATTTTGTAAGCCTTGCTGATAAAAAGAAAGAAATATATCCTGAAGACCTGGAAGCGCTGGTCCTTGATCACCTATCGACCACTGAACCAAGATACAGGTTGGATTATTTGCAAACAGTAAGTGGAAGCAGAAGTATTCCTTCTGCGGTAATCCGCCTAATGAAAGAAGACGGTAATACTATTGAAGAGGTTGCCACTGGCTCAGGCCCTATTGATGCTGCTTATAATGCTATTAATAAGATTACTGGTTTGAACATCGGCCTGGAGAAATATAAAATCAACGCCGTCACCCAGGGTCGCGATGCCCTGGGGGAAGTTCAGGTTAACCTTTCATACCAGGACCGGAGCATTACCGGCCGGGGAACAAGTACTGATATTATAGAGGCAAGTGTGAAAGCTTATTTAAATGGAATCAATAAATTTTTTAAAGTAAATGGATCAGCTTAAATCCATTAGCCTTGATTATGGGCTTCAGTTTTGATGGCACGGCTCCAATCCAAACAATCGTTTGTTTTATCAGATAAATGATGTTATAATCAAAAAAACTTCTCCCGGAAAGGGTGTGATTCTTTGGAGGCTTTAACTGATAAGCAAAAGAGGGTTTTAGCTTTTATTGAACAGGAAGTAAAACATTGGAATTACCCCCCTTCTGTTCGTGAAATTTGTAAAGCCTTAAATATCAGCTCAACTGCAACTGTGCACAGCTACCTGGATATCCTTGAAAGCAAGGGCTATATTTCCAGGATGAAAACCAAGCCCAGGGCTATAAAAATGCTCCGGAACACAGAGGGAGAAGTCCTTGGTGACCCGGGTGCGAATTGCGTATTTGCGCCCCTGATCGGAAGGATCACCGCCGGTCAACCGATCCTGGCTGAGGAAAACAAAGAAGGGTTTTTTCCAATACCATCAGCTATATCTAAAGATTATAACTGTTTTGTCCTTCGAGTAGCAGGCAATAGTATGGTGGGAGCAGGCATTTATGATGGTGACTATGTTATAATCCGAAAGCAAAGTACTGCTGAAAATGGCGAAATAGTAGCTGTATTACTGGGTGATGAAGCAACAGTGAAACGTTTTTACATGGAAAAAGACAGTTACCGTTTGCAGCCTGAAAATGACGCTTTTGAACCAATCCGAACCAGGGAAATTGAAATATTGGGTAAAGTGATCGGTTTATTCCGCCGTATTTGAAATCTTAGTGAAAACATAAACAGTTTTTATCCAAACAGGAATTATGAGTTTAGCTATGAACCGGAGTATGGTTCCAATTTTTGAGCCAGATCGGGATCAACAGCAGCTTCTATTTCAAGGTATTCGGGCTTTGAAATAACAGATAAAACTTCTCCGTATTTCTGAAGCTCAGAATAAAGCTTTCCTTCACTGTAAGGTAAAAATATTTTTAAAGTATATCGCTGATTATTCAAGTATGCGTTAATGTTTTCTTTTAATAGATCTATTCCAAAATCATTTAAGGCTGAAATAAACGTAGCTGCAGGAAACTCTCTTTCCAGGTAATCTTTTACGGATGGCTCGTCAACAAGATCAATCTTATTGAAAACCATGATTTCTCTTTCAT
>PWMM01000342.1 GCA_003558195.1 Syntrophomonadaceae bacterium | reverse complement strand
GAAGAAGTGCTACGCTTGATCGAAGCCCAGGGAGCACTTACTGAAGAATTAAAAAACCAGGTAAACAAGGCTGTTACCGTGACCGAGCTTGACGATCTTTACCGTCCGTACCGTCCTAAAAAAAGGACCAGGGCTTCCGTAGCCAGGGAAAAAGGACTGGAGTCTTTAGCTGTGGCCATTATAGAAGGCACGATTAAGCCTGAGCTAGAAGCTGTAAAGTATATTGATCCCGAGAAGGATCTGCTTGATCAGGAAGCAGTTATCAGGGGATCTTCTGATATATTAGCCGAATTCATGTCTGATGACGCTGCTATCCGGAAATCACTGCGGAATATATGTAGAAACAGGGGCATTATTGAAGTGGAAAAAAAGGATGCTGCTGCAAGTAATACTTATGATGATTATGCAGGGTACCGGGAACCGTTGGCAAAAATAAAGGGACACCGGGTTTTAGCTATTAACCGGGGTGTTAAAGAGAAAGTGCTGGAACAAAAAGTAACCATTTCAGAAGAAGTGGCTGTAGCTGTCTTGCTTGAAAATTATAACAATGATCAGCAAAACGAGCAGTGCCGGCAAATCATAGCCTCTGCAGCCGCCGACAGCTACCGGCGTTTAATCCATCCTTCCCTGGAAAGGGAAATGTGGCATGAACTTTTTGGTAAAGCGATGGAAGGTGCCCTGGTTGTTTTTAAGGAAAACTTGAAAAAAAGGCTGCTGGTGCCCCCGGTTCGACACCGCCGAATCCTGGGCTGGGATCCCGGGTACCGGACCGGTTGTAAATTGGGCTGTGTTTCTGAAACCGGTGAACTTTTAGAAACAGCGGCTGTATTTCCAACCGCGCCCCGCAATGATCGGCAGGGAGCAGCGGACAAAGTCCTCAATTTGATAAAAAAACACCGTATTGATTGTATCGCCATAGGAAATGGCACTGCTTCTAGGGAAAGCGAAACTTTTATAGCCGAACTGATCAGGGAGCAAGAACTGGTTTTAGAATATACCATTGTCAATGAAGCAGGAGCCAGTGTTTATTCGGCATCCCCTGCTGCAAAAAAAGAATTTCCCGACCTGGATGTTGCTGAAAGAAGCGCTGTTTCCATTGCCAGGCGTTTGCAAGACCCCCTGTCAGAGCTGGTTAAAATTGATCCAAAGGCAATTGGCGTAGGCCAGTATCAGCATGATTTGCCGGCTAAAGAGCTAGATTCGGCCCTGACCGGAACAGTGGAAAGTTGTGTTAATAATGTTGGAGTTGATTTAAACAGCGCTTCTGCAGCCCTGCTTTCCTATGTGGCTGGAATTAACAGCACGGTCGCCAATAAAATAGTGCTTAAAAGAAATGAACTGGGAGCTTTTGATAACCGGGCCCAGCTGCTTGAAGTGTCCGGGCTCGGCCCGAAGGTTTTTAAACAGTGTGCTGGTTTCCTGCGCTTGCCAGATAGTGATAACTACCTGGAAAGAAGTGCGGTGCATCCAGAATCATATGAGCTGGCCGGTAGTATTATGGTTGAACTTAAGATTAAACCGGAAGAACTTGGTCGCCCCGGGGCGGTAGCTAAACTTTCTAGAGAAAACTTGAAAAAATTGGCTGCTACCCTTGCTGCGGGAGAGCCGACTGTAAATGATATCCTGGAAGAATTTCGCAAGCCGGGACGTGATCCCAGGGAGGACTTGCCGCGCCCGGTTTTTCTCAAGTCGGTTACCGAGCTTGATGATCTGGAGCCAGGAATGACTCTTAACGGTATAGTCCGTAATATCGTGGACTTTGGTGCTTTTGTCGACATTGGGGTTCATCATGATGGCCTGGTTCATATCTCTGAAATCTCCGAGCGTTATATTAAGCATCCCATGGAGGTTTTACAAATTGAAGCGGCAGTATTAGTGAAAATTCTTTCAATCGATCGAGACCGAGGTAGGATTTCCCTGTCGATCAAACAGGCACAGGGGGAAACAAAAAGCCAGGAGGATTAAATGAAAAACAGGGCTTAAGTCTTCTCTTCGGGCAAAGCTAAGTGCTTGTAGCCGGTATTTCTATCTCTGGCAGGCAAAGTGTTGCTAAATGTAGCCCGGTCCCGGATAGAAACCATCCAGGGCATGTGAAAAAAGGTGGTAATGAAAGGGATACCGGTGAAAAGAAGGTATTTTCTTCCCTGGGGCATAACCTCCCAGAAACCTTGTTTAAAGCTGCGCCAGGCTCTTGAAAAATCGGGGCTCGGCATATTTATTGAAAGGGCCCCTTCTTCACTTACTGCTACCAGTACTTCATCACGGTTTTCCAGGGCGGTGGCCGGCTTGCCTTCATAGTCAAGCCAGATGTGGGTTAAAGAAATGTTTTTCCGGTAAGCAATATCCAATTCTTCCATCAGGGAAGCGAAAAGCAGGAAACGAGCTTTGCAGTCGCCTGAACCTGCGGATAATGCTTCGTTTAAAGTAGGGAAGTACCATGGCATACCGTATACCTCCCAATCATAATTGTAAGGCAGCCTGGCGTAAACATATTGCTCTATTTCAAGGGGCGTTTTATTACCCAGTTCCCGGGCATAGTTGCTAACCAGGTCTGGTGCAACCGGTGGGTTGTATAACCTGTACAGGCTAAAAGCCAGCTG
>PWMM01000006.1 GCA_003558195.1 Syntrophomonadaceae bacterium | reverse complement strand
CTTTAATCAGCACTACTAAATCGTCCCCCTAAATAATTCCATTACTGAAAAGATACCGGGCTTCTATAACCTTGAGCAGATCATAATTCGCTTTAGATTTTCTGTCAAACTAATGATTATACCTGGTTGCTTGTTTTATTAACTAGATTGAGGCCGTGTAATCTCTTGACACAAACCCGCATCTGATGTGAATGTGCATTTTGAATCCTGTTTTGCTATAATCCATTTAGAGAGGTAATCTAATGGATGATGCTACCTGGGAAGTATTAGTTGAGGCCTATAATGATGTTGAAGCAGACATCATCTGTGGATTTTTGCAGGAAAAAGGGATTCCTGCTAAAAAAGCAGATAGCAGTCCTTATACCGGGGCAATGCGAATAATTGGCGGACAGGCCATGGAAGTTCATGTTTTAGTTCCAGGGTCATTTCTGCAAGAGGCATCGGAATTATTACTGGAGATAGATCCCGACTTAGATATTGGAAATCCCGAATGAATTAAAATATTTTGTTTTGACTTGTTTTCCGGGGTTTTATATTAATTTAATAATTCATTATGAAATGAAGCAGGTCAAGAAGTTCTAGAGCCTCTTGGTATTACAACCCCTTGCTTATTTATTGGAATATTTTAAGCGGCTCAGGGACTGCTTACGCGCACCGAATTTTTATGAAATTATTATGTAATCCAACTATTATGCCCCGGATTACCAGGTTTTGTAGATTATTTTGGATTACAAAGATCGCATTTTTTAGACAGATGGGTTATAATATAAGGGCTTGTGGTTGTATTTTTTGGAGGTGAGTAATTTGATTGGCGGTAAAATCGGCCTTTGGGAAATTTTGCTTGTTCTTGTGGTTGCCCTGATTATATTTGGCCCAAATAAATTACCTGAAATGGGGCGTTCCATAGGCAACGGACTGAAAGAATTTAGAAAGGCAACTAAAGACCTTAAAGATTCCATAAGTTTGAATGATAATGAAACTGATGGAAGCAGTTAAATATTATTTCCTTAGTTAGAAGTTATATGTTACAATTACACAGGTATACATAATGTTCAATGCTCTTTAGAGGAGGATTTGCAATGTTTGGAAGAATTGGAGCGACAGAAATAATTGCCATTTTGGCAGTAATCCTCTTAATATTTGGTTCAACCAAACTTCCCGAGCTTGCCAAAGCGATCGGGAAAAGTGTTGTAGAATTGAAAGAGGGATTAAAAAGTAGCTCTGCATCTGAGGAATCAACCACCCCAAACTCCGAAACTGATAAATAAAGCGCTGGTCTCAAAACCAAACGGAGTTTACCAAAGCAGGGGGGATCTTTTGTAGTTCCGAGAATGCCGGGAGGTATTCAACAAAAGTGGTTACTAATAAAGACGGCACCATGCCCGTCCTTGAACATCTTTCAGAATTGCGCCTGCGTCTGGTTATTTCGGCAGGCGCTTTGCTTGTTGCTTCAGGGATATGTTTTGCTTATATTGATCATATCCGTGCTATTTTCACTTTGCCTCTGGAAGGACAAAAATTGATTTATTTATCCCCTCCGGAAGCATTTATGGCTAATTTTAAATTGTCCTTATTTAGCGGACTTGTTGTCTCCCTTCCTGTAATCTTGCACCAATTATCGGCTTATATATTTCCAGGCCTGACCAGGGCAGAAAAGAAATTTTTCCTGGTTGTGCTTTTCGGGATCATAGTACTTTTTTCAGCAGGAGTTGTATTTGCTTACCAGGTAGTTTTTCCTTTTACCATAAGATTTTTCCTGCAATTTGCTGATGCCCGGCTTGATCCGCAGTTTACGGTAACTGAATATATCTCATTTGTCATCTCTTTTCATCTAGCCTTTGGTGCTGTTTTCCAGTTGCCTCTATTTACCTGGGCTTTAGGTAAAATTGGCCTGTTATCAACTGCATTTCTCAGGCGACATAGAAAAATTGCCCTTTTAGTGATGCTTGTAATTTCGGCAATTATCACCCCGCCTGATATTATTTCACAAGTGGTTATGATTTTACCCCTGGTATTGCTTTATGAAATGGGCATTATAATGGTTTTAATCAGTGAAAGGAAGCGCTTGAAAGCCCAGGAAGAGCATTAGCGCTGATTATAATAGCTAGAGTAGTGGGGTGGGTTTTTGGAAAGTAAAGATAAAATTATTAACCATGTTAATAAGCCTGGAGGAGCGATAATCCTTGCTGGTGGCGATAGTAAACGCATAGGGCGGCCTAAAGCCTTTTTAGATTTTAACGGTAAGCCCCTGGTCAAGTTAATGGTCGATCGCTTGTGTTTATTATTTAATGATCTCACTATCGTCACTAATAGCCCGGAGCTGTATAGTAATTTACCGGTAACTCTGACAGGAGACATTTTAAAGCATCAAGGGAAAAGTCCTCTCAGGGGGATTCATGCCGGTCTTAGCAATAACAAGCATCATTATCAATTCGTAGTGGCCTGTGACATGCCCTTTCTGAACCTGGAACTAGTAAAATATATGGCTGGTTTTGCCCCTGATTATGATGCTGTCGTGCCTCACCTGGGAAAAGAGTACTATCAACCCCTTCATGCCTATTATAAGCGTTCCTGCATTGGTGTAATCGAACAGCAGTTAAACAGGGG
>PWMM01000193.1 GCA_003558195.1 Syntrophomonadaceae bacterium | reverse complement strand
GTGTACCAATCCATTTAATACCATTTTTATCTATTGCCATGGCATTGACATCATTATGCGGCAAGCCTGAGTTATCAGTATTATACACCGTCCAGTCTGTTCCGTCAAATCGTACAAGACCGCAAGACCATGTACCAATCCACTTTATGTTATCTTCGTCTATGGCGATTGTGGTATAAAAAGTACTCCGTAATAAATGAAAAGTATAAACATTCCAATTTTTGTCGTCAAACTTCAAGAGACCGCGCAAAAATGCCACAATCCACTTTTTGCCATATTTGTCTATATCAATTGCCCCTATATACTCTGCTGGCGATTCTGAATTTCCTGTATTGTATACAGTCCATTCAGTGCCGTCAAAACGGGCAAGACCGCCATCTCTTGTACCAATCCATTTTTTGTTATCTTCATCTATGGCGATTGCCAAAACCCGATTATCCGGCAAGCCTGAGTTATCAGTATTATACACCGTCCACTCAGAACCGTTAAAGCGAGCAATACCACCACCATGCGTACCAATCCACTTTATGTTATCTTCGTCTATAGTGATAGCAGATACATAATTTCTTGGCAAACCAGAATTGTCAGTGTTATAAACAGTCCAATCGACACCATCAAATCTTACTAACCCATAACCTTCCGTTCCAATCCACTTATTTCCATCGTTGTCAATAGTTAAGGCAGTTACATAACCATCCGGCAGCCCTGAGTTCCATGGGTCATACTTAATCCAATCTGTATCATCAAACAAGGTAAGACCGAAACCATCTGTCGCAATCCACTTATTTCCAATTTCATCGACGACTATAATAGGTATATAATTATTGCCTGATATGTGTGAATTTTCAACGTTATAAACTGTCCATTCTGTATCGTCATAGCTTGCCATTCCACCAGAATATGTACCAATCCATTTTTTGTTATCTTCGTCTATGGCGATTGTCAAAACCCGATTATCTGGCAAGCCTGAGTTATCAGTATTATACACCGTCCACTCAGAACCGTTAAAGCGAGCAATACCACCACCATGCGTACCAATCCATTTATTTCCATAGTTGTCAATGGCTATAGTATTTACAGAATTATTTGGCAGGCCCGAATTTGCACTATTATAATACTTCATCTCTTTGTTGTATTTGTTCATTTTAGTTAAACCACCAGAAAAACCACCAACCCATATATAGTATTCTTTTTCGACAATTGCCAAAACACAATAACCTGATGTATAATTTATCCATTTAGGATTTTGTGAAAGACTTTCTTCACATACTATCGTAAGGAATGCAACAGTATATATACCTATGAAGATCTTTCGCATCATATCCTCCAATTTTAATGAACTTGACTGCAAAATTTTCACAAAATATTATCTCAAAAACAACATCTTCCTACTCTTCACATATTCACCCGCCTGTAAGCGGTAGATGTACACGCCGCTTGGTAATGATGATGCATCAAACATAGCCTCATAATACCCTGCCTCTCGAACTTCATTCACAAGTGTAGCTATTTCCTGACCCATCATATTAAATATCGATAATCGGGTATGAACACGCTCTGGTATACCATAGCTAATAACTGTTGATGGGTTAAACGGGTTTGGATAGTTTTGGAATAAAAGGTGTTTTTTTGGAATATCAAGTTCTGTCAGAACACTTGTTACATCACCCGTTGAAAAATTCCATACATCCGACCAATCGCTTGCAATTCCTTCGTTTACTGCCCGCACACGCCAGTAATAGAGTACATTACCATCAAGATTGCTCACTTCAAACGATGTAGTAGTTATGTTTGACTCATCAATAATTAATTCAGAAAAATTATCATCACTGGAAAGGTGAAGTAAGTAGCTCTCAGCATTATCAGATGCTTCCCACGATAAAGTTATTGGAAGATCAATATTAGTGGCATTGTTTTTGGGTGAAATAAGTACTGGTACTGTAGGCTCCTCAACATCAAGGGTTACCCATTGTATTATTTTTTGTAAAAGGTCCTCACCTTCTTCATTGAAATACCGTGGATTATACGTTAATAAAGCACCTTTTCCTTGAGAAGATTTATAAAATGCAGTTTTATAATTGTCGATCCACGAATTTCTTCCTATTCTACTCCAAGTTATTGGATAATCCTCAACAATATAATACGCATGAGATTCCCTTTGAATGTTATAGGTAGAACCAATTGTATATTCATCTAAATATGCTTCATTATTTTCTATTACTATATCACGTACATCAGTTCGATCTGCAACTCCCCAGGAACCTCCAAGTGCGGACCCCGCCGTATGTAATAATACCACATTCTTATCATTACTTAATAGATGCTCTATCGTATTAAAATCTATAGTTGGGAACTGCGTCCCAATAATAAAATTCGACCCAAGTAGATCCGAGTTCTTTAATCTGCCGGACCGTATGTAAGTAACAGAATAATCCATCCACTCAAGCAATTGTCGTACAGCATTCTCACTGTCAGTTAATAGTGGGGTTATATCATCCGATCCTTGGATAACAAATGCAACATTTCCAGGGGGTACTGTTACTCCAGGTATCGGGGGTTCCTTCCCGATCCATTCAAGTGCCATCAAAAAAATATTTTCTGCAGCACCAGTG
>PWMM01000166.1 GCA_003558195.1 Syntrophomonadaceae bacterium | reverse complement strand
GCGAAAGACTTTTTCCGGAGAGTGGGAAGCGATCTCTTCAATATCCACACCGCCCTCAGGTGAAAACAAAACAATGATGTTTCCTGAATCAGTATCGACCACCACGCCTAAATATAGTTCCTGCTCAGCTTCTACTTTTTCTTCCACCAATAATTTTTCCACCTGGTAATCTTTAATCTTCATCGCCAGCAGTTTCTCCGCATCCCGGGCAACCTGATCCCCGGAAGCCAGTTTAATACCGCCAGCCTTACCACGACCGCCAACGGGCACCTGCACTTTTAAGGCTACCTCGCCACCAATAGCTTTAGCAGCCGCCAGGGCTTCTTCTACTTCAGTTACAACCCTGCCTTGCGGAACAGGGATCCCGCTTGCTTCAAAAAGCTTTTTACCCTGATATTCCAATAATTTCATGACTTACTCCTTTAAATATGTTTAATTTGTCCGGTTCACTTAAATTTAACTGTCCTAAATACGCTGTTGTTCCCGGTAGCTGTCCATGCGTTTTAAGACATTTTCGATATGGGTGCGCATTGCTAAGCGCGCCTCTTCTGAATTCTTTTTATCAATGGCATCAACAATTAACCGGTGTTCGGAAAGGACTTTACCTGGACCGCCCGGGGTATTTAAGGTTTCAGCCCGGGTTTTTTCAATAAAGCTTTGCATTACAGATGAAACGGCAGTCATCACTGCAATATATAGATCATTTTTAGTCAACGCAGCCAGGGTAACATGAAAACCATGGTCCTCCTTACCGGCTATCTCGCCCCTGGCCACTGCCTCTTCGAGCAGGGTAAGCTTTTCTTTGAGGATGGCCAGGTCTTCAGCCGTGCAACGCTTGGCAGCCAGCGATACCGCTTCAATTTCGATACCTTTTCTAAACTCCAGCAGTTCAGTGATACTTAATTCCTTGTTGCGAAGCAGTTCTAGAAGGTACTCATTTACAGACGGCTCAGAGACGCTGACAACCACCGTCCCTCTACCCGGCATATTGTCAATCAAGCCGATACGGTGAAGCACGATCATTGCTTCACGCACAGCCGAACGGCTTACTCCATAGTTTTGAGCGAATTCACGCTCTGTAGGGAGCATATCGCCAACCTGATAATGGCCGCTGGTAATTAGGGTTTTAATTTTTTCAGCAACCATTTCGTAAATCCTAACCCGCTTTATCTCCTCCATAAATCACTTCCCCTTAAAATTGGTCTGATATTTGAATGTTTGAAATACCCGATAACTAACTTGTTCGATAAAGATTTTCAATTTCCTGCCGGATAAAAAATTTTTTTAATATATTCTTTGTAGTTAAAATATTTCTGAGAATGGTAGGTTACGCTAGCATAGCGGTGCTGAAATCAGGCCAGTTTTTCATACAATTATTTTTAAGCTTTAGGGCTAGATTTTTTTCATAAAGTAAACCCGCTCCAAACCAGATTCGGTTCTTCTAGCGGTAATCTCATAGCCTAGCTTTTCATACCAGGCTATATTTTCATGCATTTTTGCATTTGTATATAATTCAACTGCAGTACAACCACAATCTTTAGCCCTCTCTTCAACAAAAGCAACCAGTTTTCTGCCAAGCCCGCAACCCTGATACTTTGGGTATACAGCGACATTTTCTAAATGCAGGGCAGAACCTTTGGGGTAAAAAACTGCGTAGCCATAAAGATCTAAATTGCTATAAACGATATAAACCAGGCCCTCACAAATAAGCTTATCAAAATCTGCTACCATTGGAGGGGGCTTCCGGCCCATTCTTTCTAAGTATTTAAGATAAGCTTCATGTGCACAGGCTTTAACCTTCGGCAGGTCCCCTGCTACAGCTTTTCTTATTTTGGCCCTGTT
Source organism: Syntrophomonadaceae bacterium (assembly GCA_003558195.1). GTDB lineage: Bacteria > Bacillota > Dethiobacteria > DTU022 > DTU022 > B1SED10-74M. The sequence continues at coordinate 8,658 of PWMM01000166.1, read as the reverse complement.
TAAGCTCTTCTGTTCTGGCATAACCCGAGACCTCTCTGGCCCAACCATGCTTTAAAGCAAGGGGGAAACCTCTGCTTTTTAAGATAACGGGCCCATGTTAAAAATCTTAAGAGCTGATGTGGTTCAGTTTAAATTCCGGCCTGCTCCAAGACAAACTGCCGCACTTCACTTTCGGGGCTTGAAGGTTGAATAGGTTCCCACGAAACCCAGTCGAATAAAATATGTCACTGCTCCACAATCCGATCATCATAGTTAAAGATGGTTACCGTAGCTGATTTGTATCTCTTAGTTTCAGCAGAGATATACCATTTTACCTGTTCAATCACTTCATGTTCTTTATGATCAATCTTTAATCTTACTTCCAGAATTTTTTCATCTTCCGGCAGGTCAGCTGTTTTAATTGAAGCAGGATCAACCCACCAGGTTTTTTCAGCGCTGTCAAGAAGCAGGGTATACTTTTCATCATCAACCAGGCCAGCTTCATCTTCTTCAGAGCAAGAAATTGCCACCATAGCAATAATTGGGATCAGAACTATAGTTAACCATTTTCTATAATTAATCATTGTTGACCACCTTCACCAGTAATTTTCAAAATACAAACCCTTACTTTTTATTATACACCTCACGATAATGATTGTAATTGGAACCTGCTCCCATTTGCCAGAAAAACCCCTAACACACCTGGACTACTAAACTTTTTAAAAGATTTAACATAACCAGGATCAGCTTATTTAAAAGTTTTTTAGGTAGCTGTTATGAAACCAATATTAAAAAAATACCAGGGTGGATGTTAAATCCGACCCTGGTATTTTTAAACGAGATATTTTCTTAAGGCTGGACCACGAAATAATAATTAGTAAAGATCTGAGGTGTCCAGTTCGCCATCGTAAAACTGCTGATGCAAGCTCTCAACCTCTTCTAATACTTCTTCGAGGAAGTCTGCACCAATTTGATCCCGGAAATTATCGTATGTGCCGGCCATAGCTTCCTGCCATCTTGCTTTTTGTTCAGGAGTAAGCACGTTTACCTCTACAAAATGATCACTTTCAAGATAATAATCGAGTAGTCTTTCATCTGCTTCACGGGCTAAACCACGATGGTACTTCGTAGCAGCTATCGCGGCTTCATCAACGGCATCCTGGATATCTCCCGGTAATGACTGGTAGAGTGATTCAGTAATGTAAAAACCGGTAACATCATAGTAATGACCGCTGACTGTTAAATAATCCTGTACTTCGTGGAAAGACATGTCATAGATATTAGCCAGTGGGTTCTCCTGCCCATCAATAACACCCTGCTGCAGGGCAGTGAACAACTCACCAAAAGCCATTGGGGTTGGATTTGCATTTACCTGAGAAAAACCGTCCATGTGAACGGGGTTTGGCATTAAGCGGATATCCTGTCCAACAATATCTTCAGGTTCAACAATCGGACCAATATTGCTGGTGATATTACGGAAACCATTTTCCCAAAAGGCGATAACCCGGATATTGGTATCTCCTACTTCGCCAAGCAGATCCCGGCCCATGGGGCCATCAAGGAAAGCATAGGCAACTTCAGGTTCGTGAAACAGGAACGGTAAGTTTAAAAAGAAAAAGGTGTCGTCCCACTCGGTTACAGCAGTCAGGGTAGCTTCACATAAATCAATACTGCCAAGCTGAACACCTTCCAGCATCTCTTCACCAGTACCTAATTGCATATCAGGATAGACATCAACTAAAACTCGTCCATCAGTGAGCCTGTCCATTTCTTCAGCAAATTTCAAAGCTCCCTGGGTCAGGTGGTGATCCGTTGAAAAATAAGCGCCAAAACGCCATTCGTATTCCGGTTCAACCGGTGCAGCTTCTTCCTCATCTTCATCAACTTCTTCTACTTCGTTTACTTCATCGACTTCTTCTACATCCTCAACCGGTTCATCAGCATCATCGCATCCTGCAGCAAAAACCATTGCCACTGCTAGCATTAAAACCATGAAAAACATAAGCATTGCTTTACTTTTACCGATAAACATTTTTAGCCTCCTCTGATTTAAGTACACGTTCTCAAAGCTTTTTAATACATCAGTTTAACATCAACCACCTCCCCACATGTTAGATAAGCTTAATTTAAAGCAGGGTTACCTTAAGCAAATCTTTTACATCAAAACCGAGGGTAACCAGGTGGTCAGTGCCGGAACGAAAGTGACCAGCAAGATTAGAATAATACCTAGAATAATAAAGGGCCAAATCACCTTAATTAAATCTTCTATGCTTACCTTACCTATAGAACTCCCCACGAACAGGCATACCCCAAGGGGTGGTGTTATAAACCCGATAATCAGGTTGACTACCACGATAGCCCCAAAATGCAGGGGATCCAGCCCCAGTTGAACTGATAACGGTGCCAGCACCGGAACTAAAATAACCACAGCGGCACCTAGCTCCAGCCAGGTTCCGACAAATAAAAGAAACAGGTTTAAAAGTAACAGTAATATAATTGGATTATCAGATAAGCTGAGAAACACTTCAGCCATTGCCGACGGTATTCTCTCCAGGGTAAGGACCCGGCCAAATACAGCAGCCATACTTATAACGATCATTACCACCGATGTAGTCAAGGCAGAGTCGCGAAAGATAATCGGCAGTCTTCGAATTTTTAATGATTTGGTGATCAGGAGCCCAACGAAAAGGGCATAAACAACCGCAATTACTGCAGCTTCGGTAGGGGTAAAAACTCCACCGAAGATCCCGCCAAGAATAATAACGGGCATCCCCAGGGCCCACAATCCTTCTTTGCATGAAACCCAGAGGCTGCTGCAACTGAATTGATGGGTTGCGCCATAACCTCTTTTTTTAGCGTAATAGACTATCAGGCCCATCTGGCCCAAGCCCAAGATCAGGCCCGGTATCGCCCCGGCCAGGAACAATCCCCCGATAGAAACGCCGGCAGTTACCCCATAAACCACCATGGGAATACTCGGGGGTATAATCGGGCCCACCGTTGAGCTGGCGGCGGTAATTGCCGTAGCAAGATCACGATCATAGCCATCTTCTACCATGGATGGAATCAGAATACTACCGACAGCGGATGTATCTGCAACTGCAGAACCGGTAATACCGGCAAAAAGCATACTGGTAACAACATTAACATGCGCCAACCCGCCCACTATATGCCCTACCAGGGACCGGGCCAGGGCTACAAGGCGGATTGTCAAACCTCCTTCATTCATCAGTGAACCAGCCAGGACAAAGAAAGGTATCGCCATGAGCGAGAAATTATTTATACCGGAAAACAGTGTATTCATATAAGCTTCCGTTGGCAGGTTTCCCTCAAACAAAAAATAATAAAAGGCAGAAATACCGAGAGCAAAGCTAATCGGCATTGCTATAACCAGAAATACTACAAAAAGCAGCATCGCCATACTAAACCCTCCTCAGCACTACTTATCATCAAGCTTTAAATCTTCCATGTTATCGAGTTCCCCGCTAATTATCAGTTCAGGGTCTTCAATGCGGCGGAATAGCTGATCTACTTTATTCGGTTCAACAAAAAGGCGTACAATATCTTCGATTAAAAAAAAGAACATCAGGGTAAAAGCTAATGGAAAAACCATATAAACATATGTTACGGGAAAGTTCATAGTCACAGGCGTTCTGGCCAGGTAACGCAGGGCGATTAAAACTCCGTAGTAAATCAGGATGACTAACGAAGAAGTTATAATTAAGCGATCTACCAGGAATATCATTTTGCGCACCTTAAATGGCAACATATTCCTAATAACTGTGACGGCAATATGGCCCCCTTTGCGCATCATTACTGCAGCACCGGTAAAGGCAAGCCAAATCATAATAAAGCGGCTCATTTCTTCCATCCACGGGAATGTTGTACTGAATACATACCGTGCTACCACCTGGCTAAAAACGATGGCGATCATGGATGCCATCAAGAGGCAAATCAGCCATGTAGTAAACCTTTCCAGGTTATCGTTAAATAACTCAAGCTTTTTCAGCAAGGTCTTTACTACACCTCCATTCTAGAAGAATCGTGCCCTTTCTAAATTTAACAGTAAAACTACTCAGGTATCCTGACCACTAGAACAATCAACAACAATTAAAATGTACGTAATAGATTAAACATCTCCTAGCTCCCTAGAGATGGCTAAATCAATTCCCGCAGTTTATGGTACCGTTCCCTTAATGACCTTTATCTAAGCTTTACCTAATATTCCAAGCGCCTTGTTGATCCTGCCAGTGATTCGACAAGGATGGCGGGAAAGCAGTTACAGCATTTTTTAAACTAGCCCGGAGCGCTGTAATCAGGTATCCTGACCAGTTAGAAACATTGTTTAAATTAAAAGCTATGTATTTTTAGACACAACAAACACTGTTTAAGTTCTAATTGTGTAAGATTATACTTCTATCCAAAACTCTTAAATCCTTTAAAATAAATATTTATTTTATTTAATTTTTAGATCCCGTAAGCAACAAAACCACCGTCTACAGGCAGGGTAATACCCGTGACAAAATCTGAAGCTTCAGAGGCTAAGTATATGGCTGCGCCAACTAACTCCTCGACTTCACCTGCCCTGTTCATCGGGGTTCGTTTGAAGATGCGCTCTCTGACATCATCTTTTTCAAAAACCGGTTTGGTTAATTCGGTTCTAAAAAAACCGGGCGCAATGGCATTAGCCTGAACATTAAAGGGAGCCCATTCAACAGCCATAACCTTGGTAAATTGATCAACCCCACCTTTACTGGCACAATATGGGCCGGATCCGGTAATCCCAAAGTAAGAGCCCATAGAAGCGATATTAATAATCTTACCACTCCTTTTTTCCACCATCACTTTACCTGCCACCTGGCAGGCTATAAATAAACCCTTTAAATTTACCTCCAGCACTTTTTCCCAGTCTTCTACATCCAAATCCAGTACCGGTTTTTTTATATTTAAACCGGCACAATTAACAAGAATATCCACACTGCCTAAATCAGCATTGACCTTATTAACCAGGTTTTCAACCTGACCTTTGTCCGTTACATCGGTTGGGATAATCAGGGTTTTCTGGCCCAGGCCTTCAATCTCTTTTGCTGTATTTTCAATTCTTTTAGCAGTTCTGCCGACCGGAACCACATCAGCACCAGCTTCAGCGAGCCCTAAGGCTATTGCCCGCCCGATACCACTGCCTCCGCCGGTTACTATTGCTACTTTCCGGTGCAGGCTAAATTTCTTATAGTTCATCGTTTTCACTACCTCCATAAAACCGCCTAATTACATGGCCGCTTTGCAAATTGCAATCAAATCTTCGACACCTGGTTTTCTGGGGTTTATCGCAATATTAACATTGCTCATTGCTGCGTTACAAATATCTTCTATGTCTTCTTCTTTAACACCAACTTTGCTTAACCCGGAAGGTAAGTTAACATCACGGGATAGCTGCTGGACAGCAATAATGCTTTGCTGAGCCGCTTCCAGGTCAGTCATGCCAACAACATTTTCTCCCATGGCTTCTGCCACGTCTGCAAATTTTTCAGGGTTCCCGATATAGTTAAATTTCATGGCATGGGGTAACAAAATGGCATTAACAGCACCATGCGGAGCGTCACAGTAACCACCCATGGGTGATGTAATGGCATGCACTATACCCAGTAGTTTGTTGGCGAAAGAAGCACCTGCCAGTAAGTTTCCAAGCAACATGTAATACCTTGCTTCCATGTTATCACCATTAGCTACAGCAAGGCGCAGGTATTTACCGATTAGTTCGATCGATTTCAGGGCAAAGATATCGGATACTGGATCATGCTTGGTGTTGGTATAGGCTTCCACCGCATGAGTTAAGGCGTCCAGGCCGGTAAATGCAGTAATATGAGAAGGAGCGCTCACTGTTAATTCCGGATCGCATAGAGCGATATCAGGAGCCATCTGGGGGCTATATCCGACACCCATTTTCACTTTCTTTTTAGTATCTTTAATGACGGTAACAAAGGTTACTTCGCTTCCCGTTCCTGCAGTAGTCGGAATTGCAATCATCGGCAGGGGTTTATTCTTGGGAGGATTGCCCCAGTAATCACTAACTTCACCGCCGTTAGTGATCATCATCCCAATGGCTTTAGCGGTGTCGATAGAGCTACCACCACCGAGCCCAATTAAGGTATCACAACCAAAATCTTTGGCTTTTTTTACACCGCTTTCCACCACTTCAACTGTAGGATCAGGTTTGACTTCATTAAAAACTTCTACCTCGATTGATGCATCTAATAACATGGTTTTTATTTGGTCCGGCAACCCAATCTGCTCAAGGCCCCTGTCCGTTACCAGCAAAACCTTGCTACCGCCCAGCTCATTTACCCTGTCTGCAACTTTTTTACTCTCCCCGTTACCAAAGTAGATCTTTGAAGGTAATTGCCAGCTGAAATTTTTCATTAATTTATGCTCCTTTTCGCAAAAATATAGTTTTTAAAATAGTAACTGCCTGGCCTGCTCTAGACATAAGCGCATGCTGAGAAGTTACTGGAAAAAGAATTTAAAATAGATCAAATGTCTGCTACCCTAGTCACCATTGCTTTCGATAGCCTTTAAGTTGAGGCAATGCGCAGGAGTTCCCCCCTTTAAGACAGAGGCTACATTTTGGGCTGCCCTGGTTTGTAATTCTGCCTGCGCTTCTTCAGAATACCAGGCTATATGCGGTGTAATGATTACGTTATCCATTTTTAATAAGGGATTATCATGGTTAACTGGCTCTTTTTCGGTAACATCCAGGGCCGCTCCGGCGATTTCTCCTTCCCGCAGGGCATCTATCAGTGCAGTTTCGTCGATTACCGGGCCGCGGGCAATATTAATCAAGTAAGCAGATGGTTTCATGGCCGCTAATTGCGAAGCTCCGATCAAGCCCCTGGTTTGCTCATTTAATGGCACATGGAGCGATACAAAATCCGAATGCAGGAAAATCTCATTAAATTCTACTTTTTTAACGCCGTACTGGGCCATGGTATCCTGATCGGTCCGCGGTGCATAGGCGATTAAATCAAACCCGATCGCTTTTAACTTGGGAGCCAAGTTTTTTGTGATCTTGCCAAATCCCACAAAGCCTATCATGCTCGAGCTAGTACTATGAATTGGTTTCAACTGCTTGTAATCCCAATTACCGGCTTTCACGAACCGGTTCGCTGCGATAATTTTCCTGGAAAAAGCCATTAACAAAGCGATCACATGGTCAGATACTTCATTTTGGCAGTAGTCCGGCACATTGGCCACATAGATTCCTCTTTCTGATGCAGCAGCAATATCTATATTATCTACTCCCACGGCATAACGGGAGATGACCCGTAATTGAGGCAGCGCATCTAGAACACGGGGAGTAATTTGCCTGTACTGAACAAGAAGGCCAACAGCATCGTGGGCTACAGCAATAATTTCATCTTCGCTTTTACACTGGTGAGGGTACAAAGTCCCACCTGCGGCAGAAATAACCCGTTCTTCGTTCGCTGTCGTTTCATACTGATAATCAGTTATAACCACTTTTAGCTCAGCCATCTTGTCACCTCTTTATCCCTTCAAAACAAGGCTCTAATCTTTATTTAAAAAAGCTATACCGGTGCATGCTCCGCTCGAGGCCCTTACCGGAAAGTTAATGAGGCCAGCATAAAAACAAATATTTATCCTGGCCTCACCTTTTATCTTAACTTAAGCCTTTCTGTTCAAATGATCTCCGGCCCAATCAATGCCCAGGTCAATCAGTTTCCCTGCGGTGGGGATCCCATGCTCGTCCCAACCCATGATCCCGTAGTAATATGTCCTGGCCTTTTCGAGATCTTCTTTTGTAAATTTGGCGCCCTTGTAAGGGCCTTCTTCAAAAGCCTCTTCATACCAGCGACTTTTTAGCATATCATCTTCCATGCTAAAGCCTTCACGGATATTAAAGATGCGGCTTAAGGTAGCAGCACGTTCCCCGACTCTTAATATTTCCCATAAACTGGTTGACCATCCGGTAGTAGCTTCCACCATTTCGACCGCTTTCTGAAAATCCCAGGGCACAAATAAACATAGGTGTGCACAATTACCATAACTGCGCCAATTGCCAAAATATGCCAGTATACGCATTTTTTCTTTGCCGATATCTTCAACTGGCACCGGGTCGAGAATACCCAGGGGCTTTATGGCATCAGCAGAATCAGCAAAGTAAGAGTCATGGATGTTATGACAGTGATCGGCACCAGTTGGTGAAACCATGTAACCGATACCCAGCCCGCCTTTAAATCGCGGTTCATGCATTGGTATTTCCTGCCCTTTTATATGCATGGCATACTTTGCAGATTTATCGCCAAATTCTTCAGCAACCACCTTGCATCCTTTACTTAACAGCTTGCCAAAACCTTTCTGCAAAGCAATTTGCTCTAAAAGCTCAAGCATAACCTCTGCATTACCAAACTTCACCTCTAAACCGCCGGTATCTTCCCTGGTAATCAGTCCTTTTTCGAAGCATTCCATCACAAAGGCAATGGTTACGCCGGCCGATATAGTATCGAAACCGTAGTAATTGCAGATTTCATTTCCCTTAGCTATGGCTTTCAGGTCATCTATTTCCAGTAATGAACCAAGAGCGGCAAGGGTCTCATATTCCGGGCCACCATATACAGGATCCACCTGGTATGGTTCTTTTACTTCGACCACTCTTTTACAACG
>PWMM01000306.1 GCA_003558195.1 Syntrophomonadaceae bacterium | reverse complement strand
GCTGGTAAAATAGAAGATGCCGAAAGGGCCGTGGGGCAAGTCCTGGCATTAGCCCTGATTTTTGGCCTGGTTATTGCTGTTGGATCTATATACTACCTGCGACCTCTGCTGGTCCTGGTCGGAGCTTCGCCGGAAATTATCAGTTATACTGAAGAATATGCTTCTGTAATTACAACCTGGTCGGTAATGCTCTTTATGATCATGAGCTTAAACAGTGTGGTCCGCTCTGAAGGCAGCCCTATTTTTTCCATGAAAGTGATGATCTTTTCTTCTTTGCTTAATATTGCCCTTGATCCCATCTTTATTTTTACTCTCGGCATGGGAATCAGGGGCGCCGCTGTTGCCACTATTATCGCTAAAGGGGCTGGAGCATTTATTTTACTAAGTCATTTTATCAATGGCAGAAGTAACGTTCAGTTGCTGGCAAAAAACTTACTACCTGATCCTCCAGTCATATTGAGTATTTACAAGATCGGTTTTCCCAGCATGCTGCGCCTTTTCTCCAAGAACGTGTCTATGGCTATTACCAATATTATTTTAGCCGGTTTCGGTTATATTCCCATTGCGGCCATGGGTCTTTTTTTCCGTCTCCAGGTATTCATTGTTTTACCTGTAATCGGCTTTTCCCAGGGGCTTTTACCGGTAATCGGCTACAACTATGGGGCTAAACAGTTTGACCGTATTCGTGAAGCGGTGATTAAGGGTTTCTTGATCAGTACTGTTTTTATTACCTTACTTTCGCTAATTATTTATATTAGCCCGGCAACTTTCTTAAATTTTTTCACTTCCGACCAGGAGCTTATAGCCCTTGGTACTTACTCTACCCGCATCATGATGGTCATGGTGCCCTTAATCGGGATCCAGATCGTCTCAACTGTCTTCTTCCAGGCTTTAGGTAAAGCTGCGCCATCACTATTTCTCTCTTTATTGCGTGAAGTGATGTTATTTATACCCCTTCTTTTAATCCTGGCCAATCTTACCGGCCTGATCGGGGTCTGGGTAGCCCGTCCGGTAAGTGATCTCCTGGCCTTTATTATCACCTTTGCCATGGTTAACAGGGAGCTAAAAAATCAAAATATCCCCTTGCGTCCTTCCCTGTATTACAGGAAAGTGGTCTAAATAATTTAACCTCTTTAGAAAAACCGGCCGGGTTTTGTTATTTTAAGCCCCTGTAAAGATAAGCGGCTATAATATTTGCGAATAAGTAACAGATTTAAAACGGGACAGAAAAAATTTACATTTTTAGCACACTGAGCCTGTGTTTAAACTGACTTACTTTAAGCCCAGGCTTGCCGGTATAAAAATATCTCCAGTCTAGGCTACTGATGCGCTTAGAATATCTAAGCGCCCTCAAGCAACTAATCAAGTTTAAAATAACCTGGGAAAACCTAAAACTGTTTTCTTCCACCCACAACATTATAGATTTATGTTATTATTAGGAAGTGTGTTAGCAATTTAAACAACTGAAAGCTATTATAATTTCTTTTGAGGAGGTAAAGTATGCAATTAACTGAAAAGCTATACTGGTATCCCTGGCAGGGCCGAGCCAACAACTGCAATAGTTACCTGTATAAAGGGGAACAGCTGATTTTATTTGACCCCGGTCACATCAATAATGAGTTTAATGAGAACTGCCTGGAAACGCTTAAATCCCAGGTGGCCAAAGATGGTTTTAGCTTAAATGATCTAGATTTAATTTTATGCACCCACGCCCATCCAGATCATATTGAAGCGGTCGGTGTAATTCGCGAGCAAAGCGGAGCCAGTTTTGGCATTCACCGGGATGATGAATTTATTATTGAAGCTATTAGTAAACATTTTGCCGGACAGGATACCGCAAAACTCCCATCCCTCGAGCCCGACTTTTACCTGGAAGAAGGGGACCTTGCACCGGGTTCTAACCCCGGCACAGCTGATGAGATTAAGGTTATTCATACACCCGGCCACTCGCCCGGTTGTGTTTGCTTTTACCTGCCTTCAGAAAAAGCGTTGATCAGCGGTGACACTGTATTTGAAAGCAGTATTGGACGCGCTGATCTGCCTGGCGGAGACATGCAAATCCTGGGTCAGAGCGTGGAAAAACTATCCCGCCTGGAAGATGTGGAGATGCTTTTGCCGGGGCATATGGGCTATGTATCGGGTGCTGCTGCGGTCAAGAGTAATTTTGATCAGATTAAGCGCTTCTTTTTTGCTTAATACTCACCCAGCTTGGTTAGCCGTTTTTAGCCCCTTTGCCTAATAAATATATTTGCAGGCTTAGAAATTAAGATCTTAAAATTCCGTAAATGGTAAATATTTGGTGATTCAGCAGATAAATAAAGGGTCACCCGCGATAGAGTTTTAGATAATCTCATCTGATGCAATTACCCTGAACAAAAAGCTTAATTTAATAATTTTTATATGAAGGAAGCATTATTCGCAGGCAGGAATGATCTTAGCTATAGCGAATAATTAATTAATAAACAGAAAATTACTACTTTACACTTTTAACTTTCAAAAACGGTTTTAAAACTAGCAAAGATTAGCGCATAAATATTCTAAAGGAGCAATGTAAATGATTTATCACAACCATCATCGCCCTAACATCACTTTTGAACGATACAAGGGCAACCCGGTTTTAGAACCGGAT
>PWMM01000297.1 GCA_003558195.1 Syntrophomonadaceae bacterium | reverse complement strand
TTTCCGGAAGAAGCTGCTCTTGCCGGCAGGATTGTGGCTTTAAATGGGGGCCGCATTGTTGCCGATGGATCTGCTAAAACGATCCTAACTGACCAGGATCTGTTACATAAACTTGGATTACAGGGAACTGCTGCCGGAGAGCTGGCCGCCCTATTGCGCTCAGCCGGCTGCCCGCTGCCTTCTCACATTTTAAACAACCGGGAGCTAATCGATCATATATGTACATTGGCACAGAACAACTGACCCACACTTATATGCCCGGAACCCCCTTTGCCACTGAGGCCTTGCAGGACATAACCTTCAACCTTAAACAGGGTTGTTTTGCTTTAATAATCGGACCATCGGGTTCAGGCAAATCTACCTTAATTCAACACTTAAACGGCCTGTTAAAGCCGACTGCCGGGCAAGTATTTTTTGCCGGTCAGAGTACCGGTAGTGATAAAAAGGCGTTGCTGAACCTTAGAAAAAAAATTGGGCTTGTTTTTCAGATGCCGGAGGAACAGTTCTTTTCAGAAACGGTATTTGATGAAATTGCTTTTGCTCCCAGGAACCAGGGTCTGGGTGAAAAGGAAGTAGCGAAAAGGGTGAGTGATGCTTTTAAAAAAACAGGTTTAAAATCAGCAGGCTTATTAAAAAGGCATCCTTTCCAGCTCAGTGCGGGCCAAAAAAGACTTGTTGCCATAGCAGCTGTTCTATCACTAAACCCCGAAGTCCTGATCCTGGATGAACCAACCGTTGCCCTGGATTTGGAAAGTAAAAATAACCTCTTCAACCTCCTGGCGAAGCTAAACCGAAAAGAAGGCCTGACTGTAATAGTATCGACTCACCACCTGGACGATGTTGCTGCCCTGGCAGATACCGCCCTGGTCTTAAACCAGGGACGGTTAATGCTTTGGGGGCCTTTAGAGGAGGTATTCAGCAGGCGCGAACTATTACATGAAATGGGTCTATCTTTACCGGCTGTAACAGAAATAATGCACAGCCTTGCGGAAAGTGGGTTTCCTGTAAATACTGCTGTATACACCATACAAAAGGCACAGCAAGAGATTATGGCCGCAAAGAAAAGAGGGTAGTGATGGCTCGCAGTATAACCATGGGGCAATATATCCCCGGAGATAGCATTATTCATCAGCTTAATCCGCGTTTTAAAATAATAACCCTAATCATGGTTCTAGCTTTACTGTTTTTACTGGAAACACTCGCAGCCCTGGTTGTTTCCCTTTGCGCAGCCCTTGCTCTTTTTGCCCTGGCCGGAGTGTCTTTTAACTATCTCTTACGGGGTTTGCGGCCGATTTTGTACATATCAATTTTCGCCCTGATTATTTATTTCTTCTTTACCCCGGGAGGAGTAGTGCTTTTTCGGATCGGCTTTCTTACTGTTGAATCTGAAGGGGTTGAGCAGGGAATTTTCATAATTGCCCGTTTAGTGGCGCTGGTTTTGTTTTCTTTACTGGTTACTTTGACAACTACGCCGCTTTCCTTAACTCACGGTATGGCGTATTTTTTTTCACCGTTGCAGCGCCTGGGTTTTCCTGCCGAAGAGATGGCTATGATTATGGCCGTGGCCCTGCGGTTTATCCCTACCCTCATGGAAGAAAGCCAAAGGTTGATGCGAGCACAGCAGGCGCGGGGGGCTGATTTTGAAACGGGTTCCATTGTTAAAAGAGCTCGAAACCTCGTGCCTTTAATTGTTCCCCTGTTTGTTAGCGCTTTTAGGCGGGCAGACGAACTGGCTACAGCGATGGAAGCGCGGGGGTTCAGGATTGGCGCTAAGAGAACCCGCATGCAAGATGACCGTATTGCTTTTAAAGATTGGACTGCCCTGGCTGTTATCCTGGTCTTGATTGTCCTGGTTTTAACTTTTAATTTTTAACTGCCGGCAGCGGTTTAAAAAGGGGCCGTGGAAATTGGAAAATATTTTACTATATCTATCTTATGATGGCACCGGGTACAGCGGTTTTCAAATTCAGGAAAACGCGCCTACCGTTCAAGCGGCACTAGAACGGGCTTTACAGATCATTTACAAGCAACCAGTCCGTATAACCGGGGCTGGAAGAACCGATGCCGGCGTTCATGCTCTTGGTCAGGCAGCAACTTACAAGGCGCCTTTTGCTATAGAAAGAAGAAACCTGCCCAGCGCTATCAATACCCTCCTTCCATCAGATATAGTGGTTACCGGGGCTGAAGCGGTCGATAGTCACTTCCATGTTCGCTACGATGCCCGGCGAAAGATCTACAGTTACACCATTGACAGGGCTCCTCAACCTCAAGTTCTAAAGCGCCTTTACAGCTGGCATTTGCCTGACCGGTTAGATTTAAAAATGATGAGCCATGCTGCTGCCTTATTTGAGGGGACTCATGACTTCAAGTTGTTTCAGGTTTCAGGAAGCGGAGTAATAGATACAAAGCGAAGCCTCTTTAGGGTGAAACTGGAAAACAAAAAAAGAGAGCAGCTGCTCTTCATAACATTTGAGGGGAGCGGGTTTTTATACCGGATGGTTCGCCTGATTACCGGTTCCCCGGTAAGGGTTGGTTTGGGCAAACTGGACCTGGCAGCGATAGATGAAGCCTTAAAAGGCAAAGATGCTTTTGCGGCGGGACCAACCGCTCCGGCTGCGGGCCTGTGCCTGGAAAAAATTTTTTATGATTGAGGATTAGTGTCCGCAGCGATATCTATGGCTTAAACCGGGGACCGCTTTATCACGAACACAAAAAATTCCTATCAGCGCTGAAAAAAGGCGGTTTTAGCTTGACACAGCAGGGTCGGTATATTAAAATGTAGGTTGTGGCTTTACTGGAAGAGTTAAAAGGAGAGAGTGGATATGCGCACTACTTATATGGCTAAACCAAGCGAAATTGAACGAAACTGGTACATTATTAACGCAGCCGGGCGCCCTTTGGGCAGGGTGGCAACTGAAGCAGCAAGCTTATTAAAAGGTAAACATAAACCGGAATACACCCCTCACCTGGATACCGGCGACCATGTAATTATCCTCAACGCAGAAAAAGCGGTTTTAACCGGCCGTAAGGCGGAGCAAAAATTCCATTACCGCCATTCAGGCTATCCCGGGGGTTTAAAAAAAGTTGATTATGCTACCCTGATGGATAAAAAGCCGGACAAAGCTTTTTATTATGCTGTTCGAGGGATGCTTCCCCACAACCGGCTGGGAAGGGCTATGTTAAAAAAATTACGGGTATACAGGGATGATCAGCACCCTCACCAGGCACAGCAACCGCGAGTCCTGGGAGCAGAGCCGGATGTTAAGAAGGAAGGGGGCCCCAACTCTTGAGCGAAGTGCAATATATGGGAACGGGACGTCGTAAAGAATCTGTGGCTAGGGTTCGTTTAATGCCCGGTACTGGCAAAATTGTCATAAACGGCAAAGAAATGGATGAATACTTTGGCTTGGAAACCCTCAAGTTAATTGTTAAACAGCCGCTTGTAGCGACTGAAACTGAAAGCAACTTTGACGTAGTTTCTAAAGTGGAAGGCGGAGGGTTTTCCGGTCAAGCTGGCGCAATCAGGCACGGGATAGCGCGTGCTCTTCTTCAGGCAGACGATGATTACAGGCCGGTTTTAAAGAAAAACGGTTTTCTGACCAGTGATCCACGAATGAAAGAACGCAAGAAATACGGCTTGAAAAAAGCCCGTCGCGCTCCACAATTCTCCAAGAGATAAAATAATAAGATCATTAGTTCAATACATATTAAGAGGCCGCCCGGCTTGGGCGGCCCTTTTAGGTACGCCCGGCATGGGCGTTAAATTGGCGGTGAAGGTCTGCTGTGGGCTTGGAAACGGTGGTGTGGTAAGGTTGGCGGACTAACGGTCGCCCACCTATCCCGATTCATTAGCAGTAATGGCAGATAATGATCCTATTAAAGCCTTATTATCTATGGCCCCTTTGAATTAAGGCTGAATCCCTCTTATCTTGATGTAGTAATCAAGCTTATTGTTAAGCATGTCCCATTCTAGTTTAGTATTATCAAGATTTGTTTGTTCAAGGTCCTTGATGACTTTTCCGGGAAGGCCCAAAACCATCTTTTTGGAAGGTATCTCTTTATTGGGTGCAACAAGGGCTCCTGCCCCGACAATAGAATGGTCATTTACCACCGCATTGTCAAGGACCCTTGCCCCAATACCGATAACACAGTTTTTGCCAATAGATGCTCCATGGATAATAGCGCCATGGCTTATTATAGATTCGCTTCCTATCGATAAAGCGCCACCTTTTCCAGGTTCTATCAGTGCGTGCTCTAAAACCATAACCCCTTCTTCAAGGATAACCTGACCTTCATCAGCCCTGATTACTGCCCCTGGCCAGATCCCTGTTCCATCTTTTACAATAATATCACCGATCAAGATGGCCATTGGATCTATATACACCCTGTTTCCCAAAACCGGTTTTTTACCATTATATTCAACGAGATTCAACAAAGATCCCTCCCCTGTGGATTTGATTAGAGTAACAACTTAAATGTAAACGCCCTGGCTTTCCTTGACGCTGTAAACTAATATTAACATAAAGAAAAGTTCTTGATAATAACTAACTACAAATCAAAACTACTCGTAAAAAGTAGCCCGGCTTCAATTGGTGCCACTCTTTTTTTGGCCGTGTTTTCAGGGGCCAGGGTTATGAGAAAATAATTAAAATATTCCTGTCTAGAAGGTGTTATTCCTGTTAGATCTTTAAAAATTTAGACTGCTCTTATCAACATGCGGGGGGGGGGGTGAGCCAGAATATATAAGCAGAAGTAAAAAATGAATTAGAATAGCTTATTTGGGTAGAAAAAGACTTTAAAATGCTGCTATTACTATAATTATGGACAAAAGCGGTCTTAAGCAGCACCCTTAATAAGTTGTCAAACCGGTAAATCTAAATTATAATAAGTTTAGGAGTTAAGTTTGCTGGTTAGGTAAAACTGGCATAATTAAACCGTTTTCAATGATGAAAGTCTATCCAGAAGAAGGTAATAGCGATGAAAGTTCAAAAATACATTGAGCAAAAACTTGAACAGGGCGCTGTACATATTACTTTGATAGATCCTTCCCGGCAAGTTCCCGAAGCGGCCGGTAGGCTTGCTGTGACTGCCCAGGAAGTGGGTAGTGATTTGATTTTTGTAGGCGGCTCTTCTGGCGTTACCCAGAGGGCTTTAACAGAAACTGCAGAAGTGGTCAAAGATAAAACCTCTATACCGGTTTTATTTTTTCCCACCGGTACAGATTCGATTTGCCTTAATCTAGATGCATTCTTAATGCTTAGCCTTTTGAATTCAAGGAATTCTAAGTTTGTAAGCGGCACTCAGTCTAGAGTTTCCTCAGTCTTGAAACGCCTTGAGATTGAAGTTTTGTCAATTGGGTATATCCTGGTGGAGCCGGGTATGAAACTTGGAGAAATCGGCGAAGCTGACCTGGTTGCCCGTGACAACTTCTGGCAGGCTATAGGCTATGCCTTAACCGCTCAATTTATGGGAATGGGATATGTTTTTCTTGAGGCAGGTAACGGGGCTGCTCAACCGGTTCCGGCTGGCATGATCAGGGCGGTGAAGAGAGAGCTAAATATTCCCTTAATTGTCGGTGGTGGTATTCGTACTGCTATAGATGCCCGCAGGGTTCGACAGGCGGGTGCTGACATTGTAGTGACGGGCACGGTTATTGAAACCGCAGGCTACCGTGAAAGATTACGTTCGATTTTAAGTGCTTTGAAAGAATAGCTTGGCACATTTTTTTAAAGTAGAGTGTGAATAATAAACCAGTAACAGGTAGTAAAGTTTAAACCCGGTTTAGCCGGGTTTAATTTTTCAGCATCGCTATTTATGTTTTTTTTTCTATAATTTATCCCGGTACTGCTTGAGTTTCCTGCTCCACTGAAGGCCAGCTCGCACCATTTCATGAAGCTGAAAATGATTTTACCTGGCGCATTCGCCACCACGGCCGGTTACTGTTTCCAGGGCGTGATCTAAAACCGGGACAAGAACGGCCAGGCACTCCGCTACTGCTTTTGGACTACCAGGAAGGTTAACAATCAATGTAGAACCGCTTATTCCTGCTACCGCCCTCGATAGCATTGCTTTGGCTGTAGCTGCTGCGGTTTCTCGCCTAATGGCTTCAGTAATACCGGGTATTTCCCGATCAATAACTGCCAGGGTGGCTTCAGGAGTTACATCTCGGGGGCTTAACCCGGTACCACCAGTAGTAAAAATCGCCTCAACTCCTGCGGCAATCATTGCTTTCATCTTCGCCGTTATTTCTGCCTGTTCATCGGGCACAATGGCTTTTTCGACTACATCTCCCCATGGTAGTAAAATCTCTTTAATGACCGGGCCGCTTTTATCTTCACGTTGCCCAATTGCCCCCTTGTCACTGGAGGTTATTACTCCAAAACGGTAGGCAGACATTACATCCAGGTGATCACCTGTTTTGACAGGACCTTCTTTTAGGACTTCGGCAAAAATTCCTTCACGAGGCATAACGCAATCACCGGCCTGGTAATAGATTGCACAGCGGTCGTGGCATTCTTTTCCGATCTGGGTCACCCGTAAAACTGCTTCTGAACCGACTTTTAACCGGCTACCAAGAGGCAGGGTGGCCAGTTCAATGCCACGTGTTGTTAGGTTTTCAGCAAAATCACCGGGGCCGACATCTAAGCCCCTGGCGGTCATTTTTGCTATGCTTTCTTCAGCCAGCAGGCTAACCTGACGGTGCTTGAAACCGGCATGAGCATCGCCTTCAAGTCCCTTGTTTTTAATTAATAAGCTTTTCCCAATATTATTCTTTCTCTGCCCTTTCTCAGGGCTGGTACAAACTGCAATTATTTCAGGCATTAATCCTGTTCACGGCGATAATGACCGGAACGCCCTCCCTTCTTTTCAATAAGGCGGATATTGGTTATCTTCATGTCTTTATCAATAGCTTTGCACATATCATAAATAGTCAACGCGGCCATACTTACGCCGGTCAAAGCTTCCATTTCCACCCCGGTTTGTCCTGCCAGTTTAACCCTCACTCCAATTTCTATTCTTGCCGGTTCGTTTTTAACGGTTTTGAAATCAACCTCCACACTTGAAATGTTTAAAGGGTGAGCCATGGGAATTAAGCGACCGGTTTCCTTAACCGCCATTACAGCAGCAACCTGGGCTACACCGAGAACGTCTCCCTTGGCCATATTTCCGGCTATAACCTGTTCTAGGGTTTCCGGTCTCATAATAATTTCACCGGTAGCGTAGGCTTCCCGAACGGTCTGTTCCTTGGCCGAAACATCAACCATTTTAGGCCTGCCAGATTGATCGAAGTGAGTTAAGCCTCGCTGATCATAGAAGTCTGGCCGATCTTTAGGACCAGGCTTTTCGGTTAAAGATTCAGTTTGTCCTTTTTTATTGATTACCCTTGTGCATATAAAATTTGCCAGGGCCAGTGGATCGTTAATATCAATAACCGGAATTGAAATTTTCATGTCTTCGCGGTCGGTTATAACGGCAATGGTATTGGGTAGCAACAGCGGTTCCGGATTCAGGTCGCTGCGAACCACTTCAATCTTGGGGTTTGAAGTTTTTTTATTCCCCTCTACAATGATCAAATCCAGATCTTTTAACAGCTTAGCGGCAGCTTCACTGCCGTTTATATCTAGTTGTGAGCTTATCAGGATATAACTATCTTCGGTAGTTAAACCGGCGATTTCAGCGCCCGCGCTGGCAAAACGCCAGCTGTCTTTGCGGGGCAAATCAAGTTCATAGTGGTCCAGGTTTCCTTTTAAAGCAGCCACCTTAAGACCACGTTGTTTCAAGACAGGCAGGGTATTTTCCAGGATTGTAGTTTTACCAGTCTTGGAGCGGGATGCAATTAGGTGAATAATTGGCGGTGTCAAGTCTCAATCCTCCCTGAAAAAATTTGATTTATAGATTTATTAAATGGTTGTTGCATAAACTAATTTTACTATAGTCTGGTGCTCGCTTTACTTAGAGACAGGTTGTTTAAAAAAGCAACCATACGTAGGCCCAATTACTAAAAATGCCTTAGTTCAATTTAGCCGCCTGTTTTGGACATGCCCCGCATGGACCCGGGGTTGATAGAACCACATTTGCTGTGGATTGCCATTTCATGCTCAACCGGTTTTCCGTAAAGAACTTCCCTGATTAAGTTTTTCAGGGCCTCTTTATTGTTTAAAAAAGGCTGGACCGGTTTTTCATCTTGCCAGTAAAGGCAGGCTTTAAGCGATCCTTCAGAAGTTAGACGCAACCGGTTACAGCTGTCACAAAAGTGCTTGCTGATCGGGTGAATTAAGCCAATTGTTCCTTTACTGCCAGGGAAGGTATAAGATTCAGCCGGGCCGGATCCTCCCGGCAGGGGAACCGGTTTAAAAGGCAGACCAGCCTTTTTGGCTGTCTTTTCTACAAAGCTAAGTGGCAGGTAATGGTTGCTGTAGGCCTGATCATGATCACCGATCTTCATGTATTCTATAAATCTTATATGCAGTGGTTTCTGCATGGCCAGTTTTAAAAAAGCAAGCACTTCGTCATCATTGACCCCTTTCATCAAAACAGTGTTTATTTTGACCGGGTTTAAATTATAATCAAGGGAAGCATCAATTGCTTTAATTACATCCTCAAATTTACCGCAACGGGTTATTTTTTGGTATTTGTCAGCATCCAGGGTATCAAGGCTGATGTTCACCCGGTTCAAACCGGCTTTTTTTAAAGCTTCAATATAACGGAGCAACAGAGTGCCGTTGGTAGTCATGGCCAGGTCTTTAATGCCAGGGACTTCCGCTATCATTTTGATTAAATTCACCAGGTCTTTTCGGACCAGGGGCTCTCCACCGGTAATCCTGATTTTACTGATACCCAGTTCAGCAGCAGCAACTACAACTTTTAATATTTCTTCATAGCTAATAATTTGATCATGCGACATTTGCGCAATGCCTTCGTCGCCCATGCAATATACACAGCGTAAATTACAGCGATCGGTAACCGATATTCTCAAGTAGTCATGTTTTCTTCCTTGTCCGTCCAATAACATCATCATAAGTGCTCCTTTTTTACAATTATAGAGGTGCCTGTAGTATTTCCCGGGTAATGATTTAAAGCCCGTTTACCCTTTCCTGTTCATTAGTTTTCCGGCATCTCTCATGCTGTAACCACCCATTTTTTCCACTTTTTTTTGAAAGCTTGGATCGGTTATAATTTCTAAGATGGACTTCGCTTCCTTGCTGGAATAGAAAGAATTGCTCATTAATAGATCGTAGCGCTCTTCTAACAAGGGTTCAAAACCTAAGTTAAAAGCTTTTGTTGCGGGTAAAATGCCCAGGCCCGCCCGGGCAGTTCCTGCTGCTACAGAAGCGGCTACGTTTAAATGTGTAAACTCTTCTCTTTCATACCCGTTAACTTGATCTGGAGATAGTGAATTTTCCCGTAACAGATAATCAAATAAGATGCGGGTACCTGCACCTTTTTGGCGATTGACAAAACTTATCCCCGCTTTGACCAGATCGTTGATGGTTTTTATCTTGTCAGGGTTACCCAAAGGGACAATCCAACCTTGCATCCGGTAAGTCAGGTTGACCAGCTTGAGATCTTCATGCGCCAGCATCTTATCGATATAGGGCCAATTATAATCATGTTTGTCTGGATCAAATAAATGCACGCCAGCCAGGTGGGCCTGTTTTTTCCCTATAGCAACGATGCCACCCATACTGCCTAAGTGAGCAGAAGATAAGCTTAATTTAGGATTACTCTCTTTTAAAGCTGTAGCCAGTAAATCAATGATCAAATCGTGGCTGCCGGCAGCCAACAGGTTATAACTAAGTTCATGTTCGGGTCGGTAAAGTTCAATTTCGACCACTTCATCTTGTTCGTAGCCAAGTGAGTTCGCTGGAATAACCAGCAAGCCATCGGCTCTTACTAAAGACATAGTTACACCGGCCCCCCTGGTCAGGGGATTGGCGATAAACCGGCCGTCAATGAAACCTACTGTCATCCGGACAAATTCCTCTACTCCCAGTTCTGATACCACCCTGCGCCCCAGGGTAACAGGCATTCTTTGTCTCTCCGGCAGGGGCTGCTTAAAATAACTGAAGATTAAGGGTCGGGCAAACCATTCCAGGCTCATGTAGGCAGAAACAGGATAACCGGGAAGGCCAATGACCGGTTTTTTACTGATCTGCCCGAGGATTGTTGGTTTACCGGGCCTGGTAGCCACACCATGCAAAAACACTTCTCCCAGTTCTTTGATGGCAGCAAAGGTATAGTCTTTATCTCCTGCCGATGAACCGGCATTAATAATTACCACGTCAAACTCATTGGTCGCTTCCAGTAATGCTTTCTTGATCCTCGCAGGATCGTCTGGTACGCTTGGCTTAATTACAGGTTCTGTACCCCATTGTTCTAAATAAGCTGCTATCACGGTGCTGTTAAAATCGGGGATGCTTCCTTTTTTTCGCTCTTCGCCCGGGTCTATTATTTCTGAACCACTGGGTATAATTGCTACCTTAGGTTTCATCAGGACTTCAATTTCAGTTATGCCTCCGGCTAAAATAGCTCCCAGGTCTTGAGGGCGCAG
>PWMM01000032.1 GCA_003558195.1 Syntrophomonadaceae bacterium | reverse complement strand
CACCTGGATGAATTAAGAGATGATGCTCAAGTTCAAACACATCTCGATGATTTAGATGAAGGAGATGAAAGCGCAGTAGTAGCCAGTGTAAACGGTAAAGAAATCTTAAAAGAAGAGTTGATGACAATGGAAGAGCAGCAAAAACAGCAGATGGCAATGCAGGGGCTTGACCCGGGTAGTGAAGAAGCAGAACAAATGATGGAAGAAATGAGACCAGATCTACTTGATAACATTGTCATGGTAGCACTTCTTGAACAGGAGGCTCAAGCGGAAGGCATTACAGTTGGGGACGATGCTGTGGACGAATACTATCAGCAGTTTGCCCAGCAGGCAGGTGGAGAAGAGTTGCTCGAGCAACAATTGGAAGAAGCGGGTATTAGCGAAGATGATTTGAAAAATGACATTTATGATCAAATGCTGGTAGAACAATATATGGACCAGTACATTGCAGAAAATGTACCGGAAGGTGAATTAGAGTTTTCAGAAGAAGAGCTGAGAGAGCTATATGAGCAGCAACAGGAGCAAATGCAGCAGCAGATGGAAATAGAAGAAGAGTTGGAGAACATGGAAATTGAGCAGTAATTATTGTTGAAATTTATATGGTAAAGCGCTATACCTGTGGATTTTTATGGGAGGAAAGCAAAAACTGCACTTTTTGCTTCCTCCTTAATTAATTGTAGACAGAATATATCGGCCAGGAAAAATAGACCAACATATTATTTATAATTATTCTCCTGCCTTTAACATTTGCTTTAGTTTTAATGAGCATTGCTTCCCGGATGAAAAGCTTATTTTAAGATTTTTAAAGGGGCTTTTAATATTCCAAAAAATATAGTAGTATTTATATTAGATTAATGGTAATTTCTCCAGCTGGCTTTAATAGATAAACACAGGTCTATTAATCCATATTACAGCTTTAAACAAATAATAAGCAACAAACCTGTGCTGTAACCAAATGGCCGGCTGCTATTTAGGAGGCTAATAGCAATGGATAAACCTAAAATGATAAAAGAAAACCTCTGCTTAAGTGAAGAAGAGATCCTTGTGAAATACCAGGAAAAATTGCCACGGGTTATTGATATTATTATTGAAAATTGTAATGAGGAAAAATGTAACCGCCATGTCGATTATGAACCTATCCCGTCAAAGGAATCGGTAATCAATATTGTTAATAAGTTCTTTGAGATTATCTATCCCGGCTACTTTAATGCTGAAAAGCTGGATCCGGTCAACATGAATTACCAGCTTGGCCAGTCTGTAAACCAGTTGTTCACAGCTCTGTCGAGTCAGGTGATCAGCAGTATCCGTCATGACTGCTACCGCTACAACTTGAGCTGCCGGGAATGCAGTGAAGAAGGTTATGAAATAGCATTGAAGGTGCTCGAGGAGATACCATCGCTTCGTAACATGCTGGCCATGGACATTCAAGCTGCTTATGAAGGTGATCCGGCAGCTAATAGTTATGATGAGATCATTTTCAGCTATCCAGGCATTTTTGCTATAACAGTTTACCGGGTAGCAAACTTACTTTATAAGCTTAATGTGCCTTTGCTGCCAAGGATCATGACAGAGTATGCCCATAGTCATACCGGAATTGATATCCACCCTGGGGCTAAAATCGGGGAACAATTTGCTATTGACCATGGCACCGGGGTGGTAATTGGAGAAACCACCACAATTGGTCGCAATGTCCGATTATACCAGGGAGTAACTCTTGGTGCCCTATCCCTGCCTCGCAATGCGGGTAACGAGCTTCGCAACCAAAAAAGACACCCCGACATCGAAGATGAAGTAATCATTTATTCCGGGGCTACTATCCTGGGCGGAGAAACAGTTATTGGAGCCCGTTCGGTAATCGGGGGCAACGTCTGGTTAACTGAATCCGTGCCCCCTGATACCAAAGTTATGATAGAAAAGCCTCGATTAGTTTACAAAAACGGTTCCGAGGTCAAACATGAATCAAAAAAAACAATTCAAAGCAGAACTTAACCCTTGCCAGTTATCTACCGACATTTTAAACGGGACTGCAACCCGGTAATTTGCGCCTGTACCGAATTAATGTGCCTCATATCCATCTAATATCAAGCATACACATTTGATTCTAAGGTTTGTATTATTAGAAACGCTCTTTATCCAACATTAAGCGGCCAAGGCCTCTTTTTTCCTACTCCTTCTTTTTTCCCATGCGTAAAAGACCAAAGAAAATACCAGGGTCTGAGCTATAATTTCAGGCAAGCCTACGGCAGCCTCTGCAATTGCAACACTCAGTGATTCAGGAACTGTAAAAATGGCCGGAAATACTTTGAGGCCGAATAGCAGGCCAAACAAAAGCAACCAGCCGTTATGCCGGCTCATATAAATATTGTAAAAGCCATAAAGCATTAAGGCCAGGAAAAATCCGCGACCTATTTGTCCGAAAAACAAAGCTATTACCATCCCCAGGCTTTCCAGCGGACGCCAGAGCTCAAAAGCTTCCATGGTGGTTAAAGCTTCTTGATAACCGGAAATTTCATAGAACAAACTTCCCACTATTAAGTAGATGATTAGATGAATTAAGGTAAAACGCAATGTATAACCCTTCAACCATTTGGAAAATACACCTGTCCTGGCTACAGCCTGACTTGTAAATGCCTTACCCTTATCT
>PWMM01000174.1 GCA_003558195.1 Syntrophomonadaceae bacterium | reverse complement strand
TTTACCGGTTCTGTATTGGCAATCGCTACTAAAGCAATTACCAGGCCAAAAACCAGGGCCAGGATTAAATACATTGAACTCACTGTGCCCGCTCCTCCCGAATTAATAATCGCTGGTACCTTTGCAGTTTGAAAAATGCACCTGCTGGTTTTTACTAACCTTTAAATGCAGCTAGTTACAACCCTTAATTGCTATTTAAGCTACTTTGCGACGCTTTAAACTTAAATTATAATCCTGCAGGTTTAACCACAGGGGGCTGGCAATAAAAATTGATGAATATGTTCCGATAAAAACACCCATGATTAAAGCAATAACAAATACAATTAAATCTAGGCTGCCAATAAAGTAATGGAAACCGAATAGCAGCGCTGTTAAAACAAAGAGGGTGGTTAGGGATGTGTTAATTGAACGCATCAAGCTTTGGTTTATGCTCTGATTTACTACTTCAGCGTATTCACTTCTCTTCCTGTTTTTGATGTTTTCCCTGATCCGGTCCATAATCACTATGGTATCGTTAACGGAATAACCAAATACGGTAAGAATAGCCGCCACAAAGGGGACATTGATTTCCATCTGCAAGATGGAGAAAATGCCCAGAACAATTATAATGTTATGGAGCAGGGCGGCAATTGTAGCAACAGCAAATCTGAATTCAAAGCGAAAAGTAATATAGGCAACCATGGCCAGGATTGCCACAAACAAGGAAAGCAGTGCCTGGCGGGTCAATTCTCCACCAATAACAGCCCCCACACTTTCTACCCTGATATCTCCGGGATTCATTTCCGGAAAACGATTTTGAAACTCGGCGATCAAGGCATCCCGGCGCTCTTCGGTCATAATCGGACCCCTGATAATCACACCCTCTTCAGTCGGTTCGCCGGCCATATCCCGGCCCTGGATCACCTGTATCGCAGCCCCTTCCAGCTCATCGAATGGTTCCAGGGCCGCTTCTATCTCCTCCATGGCCAGGTCTTCCCCTAAAGTCAGTTGCAGCACTGTGCCACCCGCAAAATCTATGCCTAAATTTAAACCAAATATTGCCAGGGAAAAAACTCCGGCTATTATAATGATTAAAGATAACAGGTACGCTTTACGGCGGTTGCCGATAAAGTCAATCATGATTGCTTCACCCCCACATAAGCACCGCTTTGAATCAGGCCTGCTTTAAAAGATAGACGCATTAAAATACGGGTTAGGAAAATTGCTGTAAACATACTGCAGATAATGCCTATAAAAAGAGTTACCGCAAATCCCCTGACCGGCCCGCTGGCTAAAATAAATAAAACAATAGTTACAATCAAAGTTGTGATATTGGCATCTAAAATGGCCCGAAAAGCACGCCTGAAGCCACCTTCCATGGCGCTGCGAATAGTACGTCCCAAACGGAGTTCATCTTTAATTCTCTCAAAAATTATAACGTTGGCATCAACAGCCATCCCAATGGAGAGAATCAAACCGGCAATACCAGGCAGAGTTAAGGTCGTAGGCAGGTAATTTAGAGCCCACAAAACCAGGGACAGGTAAAAAACTAAGGCTACACCAGCTATAATCCCGGCCAGGCGGTAATAAATAATCATAAAAAGAAGCACCAGGACCAGGCCTACTGCAGCAGCATAAGCGGCAACTTCTTCGGTCCTTTGCCCCAGGGTCGGTCCAACAAGGCGTGATTCAAGCTCTCTTAATTCAACCGGCAATGAACCGCTGCGCAGTAATAAAGCCAGTCTTGAAGCTTCTTCAAAATCAAAATTACCTTCAATAGTAGCCTGGCCTTCAGTGATTACCGCCCTGACTACCGGTTCAGATATTATTTCATCATCAAGGTAGATGGCAATTGGCTCACCAAAATATTTCTCAGTTCCTGCAGCAAAAAGCCGGGCTCCTTCACTATCAAATTCCAGGCTGACAAAAGGATAGGGTGATACTTCAGGCTGCCTTTCCGCCCTGGCTCGCTCCAGGTGCGCACCCGTGACGATTTCTTCACCATCGGGACCAACAAAAGTCAGCATTGCTGTACGTCCGATAATATCCCTCGCCTGTTCTACATCCTCTAAGTCGGGAAGCTCTATACGAATCCGATCTTCGCCCTGCGGGGCAATAACCGGTTCAGCTACACCCAGTTCGTCGACCCGGTTGCGGATTACAGTAATGGCCCGTTCAATAGCATCATCATCAATTTCACGATCACCGGTTTCCACTGCTTCCAGCAAAACATATAAGCCCCCGGCAATATCAAGCCCCCGCCTGATTCCTTCTTCCCGATCGGCAGCACTTTGAAATGCCTGGTAGCAAGAAAAAATGATCAGCAGGCACAATACAACCAGCAGTGCAAAACGGGCGGGGTTAAAAGCTGTTTTCATATCATCACTCCTTATTAAGCATGCCGGCAAAGCTAAAATAACCCGGCTGTTTAAAGCTTTTTAAAATGAAATATTATATAAACCCTGTTCAGTATAGCGAAGAACGCTTTAAATGTCATTATGCTTTACAAAAATATTTATAACTCAAGGTATGAGTTAACCAGGTGTGTAAGCATTTTCCTGTCATTTACAGGTACAGTTACGGCAGAACCGATCTGGTCAGGAAGAATAAAAATCAAATCATCATAATGGCGTTTTTTATCATGCTCCAGTTTATCGATTACTTGATCTGCCGTCAAGC
>PWMM01000259.1 GCA_003558195.1 Syntrophomonadaceae bacterium | reverse complement strand
TTCTTGCCGTGTAGCCGGGGGACTGAATCCCGATCCCGCACCTCGCACGTGGCAGCCAGGTCGGTCCACAACGCGTCAGCAAGCATCGAGATTCAGTCCCCCGGCTACACGGCAAGAAGTCTCGCTGGAATTGGCGTGGTCGATGCTGCAATTCATCCCCGCCGAGGACCGAAGCCTTTGGGTTAAGATCGGTGGAATCCTCAAAGATGAGTTCCGTGACGCTGGGTTCCCGCTGTGGGATGAGTGGTCGCAGACCAGCGAGAAGTACCTTGCTCGGGATGCAAGTACCGTCTGGAGATCCTTGGGACGCAATCCAGTCCGTGCCAGCCTTGGATCACTGATTTTCTTAGCCAAGGAGCATGGCTGGACACCAGACCGTCATCTCCCTGAGCCGGTGCCCAAGTCTCGGCAAGCCCCGCCCCCCGGAAAAGATACGACGGCGTACGCACTGCGTATATGGCTCTCCGCATCTACCGAAGATGCCACCGTGGGCAGCCATCCCTATGCCGTCCGTAAGGGAATCACTTGGGCGGCTGGAGCGGGTCGCGCTCCTGTAACCGGGAGGGTCGTCGGCAATCAAACGGACTGCCTAGTCGTCCCTATCCGTACCGATGCCACCGGCAAGGTCCAGGGCGTCCAGTGCATCAATCCCGCCGGAGCCAAGCAGACCTTCGGGCGAATCACCGGCGGTTGCCTGGTACTCGGCAACACGCTTGACGGTCGCATCCCTTGGTATGTCGCGGAAGGCTGGGCGTCAGCCGTCTCCGTCGTCTTTCATCACTGCAAGGGCAATGCCGTCTGTGCAGTGGCGTTCGGGAGATCCAACCTCGACCCTACTGCCGAGATTCTGGAGCGGGTGTTCGACCCGCCAGAAATCGTGGTGCTGCGGGAGGTGGACTGAGATGTCGCGAGTCACCCAGGCAGTAGTGCCCCGCAGCGATCTTGGCAACGACCTCAACGACAAGGGCGTTGATCCCGGTTACCTCGGACTCCCGAAAGTGATGGCTCCGATCCTGATGCCTCCTACGAGGATGTCCTTGGCTATCGGTGACGATGAGCTTCGGGGGGCTGAACTGACGCCGAAGTGCATCGTGGAGAAGCACCTGTACGCAGATCTCGCCCAGAGGGTCGCCCCCGGCGGCACCGGCAAGACCACTTTAAGCCTTTGGGAGGCGGTCCACATTGTTCTGGGGTTAGACCTGTATGGGTGCAAGGTGGTCACTCCAGGATGGGTCCTGATCGTGACGGCTGAAGACCGCCGCGAGCGCCTGATCGCCCGTCTCCGCCGCATCATGGATGACATGAATCTGGACTCCCGGCAGCGGCGGGCGGTGCAGCAGGGGATCGCGATCTGGGACGTCACGGGTGAACATGCCAAGCTGGTGCAGGAAGAGGACGGTAACCTTCTTCCGACCCCGCTGGCAGACCACATCATCGCGGCATACCAGGGCAATCCGCCTGTGCTGGTCGAATTCGATCCGCTGGTATCTTTTGGGGCTTCCGAGAGCCGCATCAACGACAACGAGCAGGCACTGGTGCAGGCGGCTCGACGGGTCGTGAACGGTCTCGACTGTTGTGTGAGGTACGTTCACCACACCGGCAAGGCAAATGCCGAAAAAAAGAGCATCGACCAGTATGCCGGGCGCGGTGGGTCGGCGCTCGCGGACGGCAGCCGGATGACCGCCGTCCTTCAGTCCTGGACCCCAAAGGACCCCGGACAACGCCCCCCGGCGCAACTGCGCCTGACGCCGGAATCGAGCGTGATGCTATACGCTCGTCCCAAGCTCTCCTATGCACCGCCGAATCTGCCGCTGATCTGGATAAAACGGGAGGGATTCCGGTTCGAGTGGGCGGAACACTTGCAACGGTCCGACAAGGAAATCCGTGCCGAGCAGGCTGAGCAGATCCTGCGATTCCTCGCCAGCGAGATTAGGCTGGAGCGCTTCCACACCAAGACCAGCCTGCGTTCCCAAACCACCGCGTTGAGCATGTCGCAGCATCAAATACGGGATGCGCTAGACGAGCTTGTCATCGCCAATCGCTTGGTCACCCAGCCGCTGCCCAAGCAGTACCGACACGGTGGACGGAAGGAGTATCTGTGTCCCGCCGATATGGTTCCCAAAGTGACCGGGTTCGACCGAGTACCAGAGGGTGGCGGGGATGAACGCACCTGACGCGGTCGCCCTTTACTACTCGGTCACCCTAAGGGAAAAGAGAACCGACCGGGTGGGTCGGTCTCTCTATCCCTCTTCCCTGCCTACCCGGTCAAGTGGGTTTGACCGGGTGTGACCGGATTAACCGGGTTCCCGGCTCCAGAATGCTCCCAGTAAGTCCTGGGGCAAGAGGAGAGGCATGAAGACCGAGACCCCCGGAACACCTGCCCCAGGCATCAGTGAGGATAGCCAGTTGATTTCGGAAAATATCGGAGAACTTCACATTGGGCGGATACGGCAGCGGGCGACAGGATGGTCGGGTGAAGACGGATGAGGTACCGAGCCTCGATGTGCGACGTCTCCACCGCGAGGGTGCACTCGAAGTCGGGAAGCAGACGACCTGGACGTGGTGGCTGGGTGGAGAAGAGACCCTGAGCATCCGGCTCCTTGCCCAAGGTCACCAAGTTCTCCTGAGGCACGGAGCCCGAGTCGGCGGCAAAGATCAGA
>PWMM01000178.1 GCA_003558195.1 Syntrophomonadaceae bacterium | reverse complement strand
TTCCAGGTAACACTTCCACGAAAGCCCCGTAGCGCTCTATCCGGGTTACCTTGCCCATGTAAATCTCACCCGGTTCTACATCTTTGACCAGGGTTTCGATAGTCTCTTTAGCTTTTTGGCCACCTTCGGGATCAACTGCAGCGATAAAAACTCTTCCATCAGGTTCTATATCAATATCAACCCCGGTCTCGTTGATGATTTTATTAATCATTTTACCACCGGGCCCGATTACATCCCGAATCTTATCCACCGGAATTTGTAACTTGATCATGCGCGGTGCATTAGGAGACAATTCCGGCCTTGGTTCGCCGATCACTTCACCCATTTTGCCGAGAATGAACTTATATCCAACATCTGCTTGCTCTAAAGCTTTCTCCAGGATTTCCCTGGAAAGGCCCTTGATTTTGATATCCATCTGTAAAGCGGTGATTCCCTTTTCAGTACCGGCCACTTTAAAGTCCATATCTCCGAGAAAATCTTCAACACCCTGGATATCAGACAAAATTACCACACTGTCATCTTCTTTGATTAAACCCATGGCGATGCCTCCCACCGGCCTTTTAAGGGGAACACCGGTGTCCATCATGGCCAGGGAAGAAGAACATACACTGCCCATTGAAGTTGAACCGTTGGATTCAAGAACCTCTGAAACCAACCGCACGGTATAAGGAAATTCGTCTTCAGAGGGTACTACCGGTTCCAGGGCTCTTTCAGCAAGGGCTCCATGGCCAATTTCCCTGCGCCCTGGACCTCGCATAAAACCAGTTTCTCCAACACTGTAAGGTGGGAAGTTATAGTGATGCATGAACCGTTTGGATTCTTCCAGGCCCAGACCATCTATTATTTGCACGTCCCGCAAGGCTGATAAGGTACAAATACTTAAAACCTGGGTTTGACCGCGGGTAAAAATAGCGGAACCATGGGTGCGGGGCAGGGCAGATACTTCACAGCTTATGGGCCTGATCTCCTCTGGATTTCGACCATCGGCTCGCAGTTTTTCATTAATGACCATACTACGTAATGTTTTCTTTAAAACATTTTCAAAGATCTTAGCCAGTTCTGGTTCATTATCCGGGTACTTTTCTATAAAACGCTCCATGATATCTTTTTTAATCGCGGCTAGCTTCTCTTCACGCTCTTGTTTATCTTTAACCTGTAATGCGCTGCTAATACCACTTTCTATAACCGGTTCCACTTCAGCGACGAGATCAGGTGGCAACTCAACTTCCACGACTGCCATTTTTTCTGTTCCACAATCATTAAACATCTGTTCTTCAATGGCAACAATCTCTTTAATGGCCTCATGTCCGGCTTCAATACAGCTCAAAACCTCTTCTTTACTGATTTCTTGTGAACCGGCTTCAACCATCATAACTGCATCTTTAGTTCCAGCCAGCATTAAATGCAAATCACTATCCTGCATCTGTTCCTGCGTAGGATTAACTACTGGTTGCCCTTCGATGAGGCCCACTATCACCGCTGCCACAGGGCCTTCGAAAGGTATTTTTGAGATGGTCAGGGCTGCCGAAGCTCCAATTATAGAGAGTGGTTCCGGCGGGCAATCCTGGTCCATAGATAAAACCGTGCTCACGATATGAACGGAATTACGGAAATTTTTCGGGAAAAGCGGTCTTATGGAGCGATCTGTAAGACGACAGCCAAGAATCGCTCTTTCAGTAGGACGCCCTTCTCTTTTTATAAAACCTCCAGGAATTCTACCGACAGCATAAAGCCTTTCTTCATAATCAACCGTTAAGGGGAAAAAATCTACACCTTCCCGGGGTTCATCTGCTACAGTTGCCGTAACCAGGACTACTGTATCTCCATAACGGACCAGTACGGCACCATTGGCCTGTTTGGCCAACCTGCCTGTTTCCATGGTCAAGGTTCTTCCCTGTAACTCCATGGTATATGATTGCATATACTGATACTCCTCTCAACAACTAAAGTTTTTCAACAAAAACACGGGGGCAAGCCCCCGTGAGTAAAAATAAGACTTATTTTCTTAAATTCAGCCTTTTTAAAAGTTCCTGGTACCGTTCAGGAGCGCGATCTCTTAAGTAGTTTAACAAACCTCTTCTGCGACCTACCATTTTTAGCAGGCCACGCTGGGAATGGAAGTCCTTTTTATGGGTTTTTAAGTGTTCTGTAAGATAATTAATCCTTTCTGTCAGTAAGGCAATTTGCACTTCCGGTGAACCGGTATCTCCTTCATGTCTTTTGTATTGCTCAATAATGGTCTGTTTTCTTTCCTGCTCAAGCATATTATGAACCTCCCTTTTATTAATCGCCGCTTGCCAAGTTCAGCGTCGGGACAGCGCAGCACCTAGCCAGCGGTTCTGACTAAAGCAATCTTAGCATACCGGGACCTGCATGTAAAGCAAGGCTTATTTCGTAAAGATCTTCTCGCGTTTCTGATCTCTTTTTGCTCCCACTAAAAATAAATTACTGTTACAGCAACTTAAAAAATCTTTCCTTCTGCTGAAAGAATTATTCTAATGAAGATTTTTTTCACTTAGCAGGTGGATTTGTTCGTGGAGTAGATGTGATTTCTCTTTCACTTTCCCAAAATTATTCCCTGCAATAATACTAAAATAGCTTTACACTATGCTTATCTCTCTTTGCCCCGCTTATACCCTCAATAATCGCCCTGCTTTTTTCTATGT
>PWMM01000170.1 GCA_003558195.1 Syntrophomonadaceae bacterium | reverse complement strand
GGCTAAATGCAAAAAGTAAGGCTGTTCCCTACATATTTATGACAAAAGGTAAAGGCCGCAAACCCTTTATTCATGGGTGCTGCGGCCTATTTTTTGGCGAATTTGCTGTCAAAGTCAGGATTATAAAACCTGAATATAGATCTGTCAAGGCAAGAGGACAAAAATCCAGCATTTTACATGATTAAAGCTATCCTCACTGAACAACAATATTTACCAGTTTATTTGGTACTGTAATAACCTTTTTTATCTGTTTGCCGGATAGCAGTTCACCAATCCGCTCATTGTTTTGTGCTTCTTTAATTAACCGGTCTTCTGGACATTCATTGGGAACATTAATTCTACCGCGGACTTTACCATTAATTTGAATCACTACTTCAACCTGGTCTACCTCCAACATTTTTTCATCATAAACCGGCCAGTGCTGCTGATGGACACTACCGTCACCCCCCATTAATTCCCAGGCCTCTTCAGCCAGATGCGGAGCAAATGGGGCTAACAAAATAACCAGTTTTTCAAGAACAACTCGCAAAATAGCCCGGTTATAGTTGTTTTTATCCAGGGATTGCCGGTAGGAGTATACAGCATTAACCAGTTCCATTATTGCGCTGATAGCTGTATTAAAATTAAACCTCTCTTCAATATCAATACTAACTTTTTTGATTGCCGCATGCAGGCTTCGCAGCAACTCTGCCTCTGCATCTCCCTGCTCACGTAAGTTTGATCCGGTGTTCAGCTCTTCTACACTGTCGGCAACCAGGCGCCAGACCCTTTTTAAAAAACGATGGCAGCCTTCAACACCCTGGTCATTCCAGTCAAGATCTTTTTCCGGAGGTGAAGCAAAAAGAATGAATAACCTACCGGTATCTGAACCGTAACGTTCTACAATTTCGTCAGGTGTTACCACATTTCCTTTAGATTTAGACATTTTTGCTCCATCCTTGTATACCATTCCCTGAGCTAATAGCCTTTTAAATGGCTCATCCTCTTTAATCATTTCTGCATCATAGAGGACTTTAGTAAAAAACCGGGCATAGAGCAGATGCAGTACAGCATGTTCAATGCCACCAATGTATTGATCCACCGGCATCCAATAATCGGCATCAGCAGGATCAAAGGGGGCAGAATCACATTTAGGGCTGGTAAAACGTAAAAAATACCAGGATGAGCAAATAAATGTGTCCATCGTATCAGTTTCCCTGGTTGCATCTCCACCACAGCTGGGGCATTTTGTGTTAACAAAATCAGGATAATGTGCCAGGCTGGGAACCCTGTTACCAGACAACTCTACTTCCAGGGGCAACTCTACAGGCAAATCAGCTTCCGGAACCGGCACGGTTCCACAATGATCACAGTAAATAATTGGTATTGGCCCTCCCCAGTAGCGCTGACGAGATATTAACCAGTCGCGGATGCGGTAAGTAACTCGATGTTGACCCAAACCATTTTGCTGCAGGTATTCGGTAACCTTATTAATACCTTCTTTACTCTCCGTGCCATTAAAGATACCGGAGTTTATCATGTATCCTTCGTCCACGTAAGCTTCAAGCATTGTTTCTCCTGTTAAGAGATCCTGGTCATGGGGCTGAATAACAGCTTTTATTGGCAATTCATATTTTTTTGCGAAATCAAAGTCCCTGTGGTCATGAGCGGGAACGCCCATAACTGCACCTGTTCCATAAGCCATCAAGACATAATTACCAATCAGAATAGGAACTTCTTCCCCGTTAATTGGATTAACAGCATAACGGCCAGTGAAAAGCCCGGTTTTCGGTGTCTCTTCAGAAGTCCGATCAATCTCACTTTCCTGCCTGGTTTTAACCACGAAATCAAGGACAGCTTTTTCCTGTTCTGTACCTTCCACCAGGGGCTTAACCAGAGGATGTTCAGGTGCTAGAACCATATAGGTAACCCCATAAAGGGTATCCGGACGGGTAGTAAAAGTGCGAATTTCTTTTTCCGGAAAATCTTTAATCTTAAAAATGATTTCAGCACCTTCACTACGACCTATCCAATTCTTTTGCATTACTTTTACTCTTTCAGGCCATCCTTCAAGCTTTTCCAGGTCATTTAACAGTCTTTCAGCATAATCAGTAATTCGTAAAAACCATTGTTCCAAATCTCTTGTTTCAACTGCACTGGAACAGCGCCAGCACAAACCTTTTTCTACCTGTTCATTAGCCAGTACTGTTGCGCATGTTTCGCACCAGTTAACATCGGATTTTTTCTTGTACGCCAGGCCACGCTTGTACATTAATAAAAAAAGCCATTGTGACCAGCGGTAATAATCAGGTGCAGAAGTATTAATTTCCCGGTGCCAGTCATAGCTTACACCCAGTCTGTTTTGTTGTTTTTTCATATGCTCAATATTACGGTAAGTCCACTCTGCAGGGTTTACATTATTCTCGATAGCAGCATTTTCTGCAGGCAAACCAAATGCATCCCACCCCATAGGGTGGATGACATTAAAGTTACGCATCCGTAGATAACGGGCCAGAACATCCCCAATGGAATAGACTCGCATATGACCCATGTGCAGCTTACCGGAGGGGTAAGGAAACATTTCCAATACATAGTATTTCATCTTCGAATTATCTACCACGGAACGATAGGAATCTTGTTCTTTCCATGATTTTTGCCATTTTTCTTCAATTGCTAGCGCATCATATCCATTCATCACTATACCCCCATATGAAATAAAAAAATCCGTCCTCTTAAGGGACGGACTTATACCCGCGGTACCACCCTTATTGGTGAATAAATGGTGGAGCTGGCGGGAGTTGAACCCGCGGCCTCTTCCATGCCAAGGAAGCGCGCTCCCACTGCGCCACAGCCCCCCGTTTGTTACCCGCTCAAACCGTTATCGCCGGCGTTACGACAATAGCTAAGTTATTTCACCATTGTTTCTCCGGGACGAGTTCAGCAATCCTGTTTACCGGGTTTCAGCAACCCCCGGCTCTCTAAAAAACAATATTTACTTACTACTTCCCTTCATCGAACACTATAGGGCACCTCGAGTACATCTATCATTATATGCACGGTACAAAAACTTGTCAATACCGAGCAATTGTAAATATTTGCCATGATGATTGAGTCAAACCCTTTTAACCATTAATATCCACCAGGTAAGAGCTACAGGACTGCATATCAATGATCAACATCTTTCCAGAAGGCAATACTCCTTCCAGGCCTGCTAATATTTTTACAGCTTCAGCAGCCTGGTAAGAACCCAGCATAGCCGGCGTATAAGCAGGATTGCCAAGTTGTACTTCTATGCCTTGTTTAGCTCCAGAATCATTTATAGAACCATAGATATTTGAAAGGACAGGTTGTTTCGGCCTGATCACAGCAAGTTGGCCTATAAATCCAGCAATAGCCCCGTGGATCATGGGTATATTTAATTGCCCGCATACCGCTTCCAGGTCAAAACGAGACGGTAAATTATCAAGACAATCGATAACCAGGTTGCAATCTGAAAAGATAGTTTTCATATTATTGCGGTCTCCCAGGCAATGATAAGCATCCACATCTAATGAGCTGTTAAGATCACTTATCCTCTTGGCAGCCTGACTAGTCTTCGCTTTACCCATAGCGGTTTCAGTAGCCAGCAACTGGCGGTTGAGATTGCTTTCAGAAAATACATCTCCATCTATGACAACCAGTTTACCCACTCCCATCCTGGCCAAAAGCTCTAATACAAAACCTCCCAACCCCCCTGCTCCAACGATACCTACAGATGCGGTAAGCAACTTTTTTTGACCTTCAAAACCAATACTTCCCATATTGCGCTGGTAACGTTCTGGAACAACTTTAACTTCAAGCGCCGCTAACTCTACGATACGGCCGGCAATGTTACCAAGCCTGGCCAATTCTGCAGTTGCAGCAAGAGAGAGACTTAAATACTTTTCACCAGCCGGGTTTAACTTCTCAGTGGCTTTTTTCAAAACTGCATCTTTTAAGTTTTGATTATTCATCATTTCACCTGCTGACTGTAGGAACTTTGATCAGTTTAGTGATCTTTAGATTCATTTGCAAATAAGGAATTATTTTAATTATCTAATTCTAATTTAGGGGCATTTGCCCAAAGCCTTTCAAGATCATAAAACTCTCTTGATTCTGGCTGAAAGATATGAATAATAACCGCCCCATAATCAAGAATAACCCACCAACCTTCACGGTAACCTTCTATCCGTAAAGCATTATAGCCCGATTCTTTCAAATTATTTATGATATTATCACAAATAGCATGGACTTGAACTGCTGTTGATCCAGTCCCAATTATAAAATAATCAGCAATAATCGATACTTTACCAACTTCCAGTACCAGTAAATCATGTGCTTTCTTTTCCTCTGCCAGCTTAATAATTTGCGAGGCCAATTCCCGGGAGCCGTTCGCTGGTTCCCGTATCAAATAAAAACACCTCCCTATGATCTAAATCCTATATTAAAATAGCGATCAGTATTTGCTATCAAGGCTTTACACTTTCTTTTTGTAACTGCAGGAGCTCATTACGGAAAGCAACCGAATCCGGATGCAATAATAACTTTCTATCTAAAACCGATCTAATGGCAAATTCCACTGCTTCAAGCAAAGCCAGTTCAAAATCTTTCAAGGCTATTTGCCTGATCTTTTCAACTTCAGGGTAATCCCTGCCTGTTTCGATATAATCAGCCAAATAAACTATTTTTTCCAGCTTGCTCATACCAGAACAACCTGTGGTATGATTTGCCACAGCCTTTAAAATATCTGGATCATCAATCAGCAATTCCTTTCTTATTAAAGCGGCTCCTACCGGTGCATGAAGCAGGCGCTTCTCCTGCCGGGTAATCCAGTCTAATCTTATATTCATCTCCTGGGCCAGTTTTAGGAGTTCTTGTCCACTGAACCGTTTCCCATAATCATGGATGATACCAGCAAGATATGCACTATCTGTAGCCGCTCCGTAGCGCTGGGCTAATTTAGCCGCAGCTTCGGCTACACCAAGGGAGTGATTAAATAACTCCTGATCAAGCTTTGTTTTTATAATTTCTATGTATCGATCAGCTTTCATATAATAATCACGGCTCTAAAAATATTTAGATTGTAACCATAAAATTTATCAGGCCACTATAAAAGAGCAATTATAAAAATGAATCTATCAGTTATTGCTCGCGCGGTTTTGCCTCATTAACTACCAACTTACGTCCTTCCAACTCAGCGCCGTTTGTTTTTTCCAGGATATCTGCCACCTGAGTTTCATTCACTTCCACAAAACCATAACCACGTGAACGTCCCGTTGCCCTCTCAGTTATTATTCGGCACTCCACTACTTCTCCATGTTCCGAAAAAAATTTTTCCAAATCACCTTCTTTGGTACTCCAGGGGATGTTTCCGACATAAAGAGTTTTTACCATTAAACAAGCACCTCCATTTATATTATAACCCATATCCAGGTTAATACTACCGCTGCTATTACCCTGTAAGGTAAAGTCCGTGTTTCTTAATATACTGCTCAACAGGTTCCGGGGTTAGATATTTTATGGTTTTACCTAATGCTACCCGCTCTCTTATATAAGTTGAAGAGACTGCCAGGGCTGGTATTTCAAGGAGGTGAACCTTGTTAATCATGTCAGGACAAACCTGATCCAGGGTTTCACGAAAACGATCCAGGGAATAACCAGGCCTGGAAACTGCAATAAATGTGCATAATCTCAGCAACTTTTCATAGTCTTTCCAACTAAATATTTCTAAGATAGCGTCAGCTCCGGTGATAAAGAATAAAGCTGGTCCTTCTTTTTCATTGCCAGAAAAATGTTTGACTGTATCAATTGTATAGGAAGGTTTTTCTGAATTGATTTCCACTGAAGAAACAAAAAAATAGGGATTAGACATAACAGCAAGAGAAGTCATCAAATAGCGGTGCTCAGGCAGGGTTATTATTTCCTTTTCCTTATGGGGAGGGTTGCCGGTAGGTACAAAAACAACATAATCGAGATCAAATTGCTGCCTTGCCTCCTCGGCGGTAACCAGGTGCCCCACATGGATGGGATCAAAAGTACCACCCATTAAACCTATATTTATGGCGGCAGCATTATCGTTGGTACGGAAAAAAAACAATAAAGGCAACTCCTTTATTACTTACTCAAAATAATAAAATTCTTCGCTCCCTATGCGCACAGTATCGCCTTCTTTTATCCCTTTTAGTTTTAATAATTTATCCAAACCAATTTTTCGGGTAAACTCTTGAAAACGATGCAAGGCTTCTTCATTATCAAAATCAGTTTTTGCCGCCATCTTCTCTATGGCTGTCCCACTAATCCAATAAACCCCTCCAGATAGATTAATACTTAAGGGCTTCTCTATATCAATCTCTTCGAATTGGGTTTCTTGCGATAATTGAGCAACGGTTTCCTTTTCGGCTAATTCGTTTACCATCTCATATAACCGACGCTTTAAATTGTCAACTCCATCGCCGGTCGCAGCAGAAACAGCCATAACAGGAATACTCTCTTTTTCAATCTTTTTTATTGCATAACGCAAATCCAAAAGCTGCTTGTCCGCTCCCGTAAGATCTAGTTTATTACCCACAACAATCCTGGGATATTCTAATAGCTTGGGATTAAAAGCTTTCAACTCATTTTTTAAGAGCCGGTATGATTTACCAGGATCAGGTTCAATATCCGGTGTTAAATCGATAAAAAATAATAGCAACAGGTTCCTTTCTACATGTTTTAAAAATTGATGACCAAGGCCCGCTCCCAGATGCGCATCCTTGATTAAACCTGGTAAATCTGCAACAGTAAAACTACCCTCATCGCCAACTTTTACTATCCCCAAGTTAGGCGCAAGGGTAGTGAAGGGGTAAGAGTCAACTTTAGGTTTTGCAGCACTGATCCTACTTAAAAAAGTTGATTTACCTGCATTTGGTAATCCGACTATTCCAACCTGGGCAATAACTTTTAATTCAAGCTTGATCTTTCTTTCTTCTCCAAGGAGACCTTTTTCTGCCAACCTGGGAGCCCGGCGTCTAGATGAAGCAAAGCGAGCATTACCTTTACCTCCCTTTCCCCCTCTTGCGACAAGCAATTTCTGCCCGGGAGAATCCAGGTCAGCCAAGATATTGCCATTTTCATTACGAACTAAAGTACCAGGTGGAACTTTAACATGTAAATCTTTACCCCTGGCTCCCTGCTGGTTTTTTTTCCTGCCCTGCATTCCGTCATCGGCCTTTAACAGGCGTCTGTAACTCAAATCGAGAAAACTATGTTTAGAAGAATGAGACTGTAAATAGACACTGCCTCCGTCTCCTCCATCTCCACCATCGGGTCCGCCTCTTGGAACATATTTTTCCCTTCGAAAAGATACTGCTCCATTCCCGCCTCGACCACCTTGAACGACAAGATCCAATTCATCCACAAACATTAGCTAATGATCACCTGTAGCGTTGCCAATTATATAGCTGGAAATATAAAACAAGGTCCGGGTTAGCCCGGACCTTTCATGCTAGTTTACAGCTGCACCTTCTAAAGGCATTACGCTGACCTGCTTTTTGGCACGATTAGTGTGCTCAAAAACCACGCGTCCATCGGCTTTGGCAAACAAAGTATCATCTCCGCCTATACCGACGTTAATACCCGGGTGGAACTTTGTCCCTCTTTGCCGAATAATTATACTCCCGGCTTTAACTACCTGACCACCATAACGTTTAACGCCCAGTCGTTTCGCGTTACTATCGCGTCCGTTACGTGAACTTCCTACTCCTTTTTTATGAGCCATTTACCACACCTCACTTTCAGGCTTGCCCTAATTGTTAACAATTATCAACCGCTAATTTTTTCTATACGAACTTCACTGTAGGGTTGACGGTGCCCTTTTTTTCGCCTGTAATTTTTCTTAGGCTTATACTTGTAAACGGTGATTTTACGTCCACGTCCATTACTAACTACCTTACCCTCAACCTGGAAATTATCAAGGTAGGGATTGCCCAGTTTCACTTCTGCATCATCTTTGAACATTAACACCCGATCGAATTTTACTGTTTCTCCCTTTTCCGCCGGCAATTTCTCCACGCGAATACTGGACCCTTCTTCAACACGATATTGCTTGCCGCCGGTTTCAATAATTGCGTACATAAACAAACCCCCTGTAAGGACTCGCCGAATCAGGTAGCCCGAGTTTTACGGGGCATTTCAGACCATCTTCGTGCGGTTTTCAATCTAATGCTGAGTTTAACACGCGTACAGGCCTTTGTCAATCAAATCGAAGCTATTTAAAACTACTTCGCCTAATTAAAATAATTGTATAGAGTCAAAGTTGTAGAGCTCTCTCTGCCATGCAAAACTTAAAAATAGATCCCCTTATTTTATAACCCCGCGGGCAAAAGTACGGTTTACATCTTTAATTTCAACATCAACCTTTTCTCCAACTTTATCTCCGGCATTTTCAATATTGATTACAAAACCGTGTATCCTGGCAATACCATGAATGGGGTTGGAAGAATGCGGTTCTTCTATAACCAGTTCTTTAACCTCTCCTACTTTTACCGGCAATGCTAAATCGTGTATTTTTTTCTGGCTACCCCGGGCCACAATCCGGTATTGTTCAACATGAACGTCTTCCGAACCCCGAATAAAAATCCGCCTCTTTAATTCTTCTTCCAGTTTTTTTAAGTTACCCCCACCGCTACCGATAATAATTGCAGCCACTTCATGGTGCATTTCAACCAGCACCGCTTCACTCTTTTCTTCCCGCAACTGGTTTATTAAATCACTCTCTATCCGGGTACTGACTACAAGGGGTGTTAGAACCTTACCCGATCCACCGCAGTAGTGACAGGGCTGCTGGAGATATTCAGAAAGATCCTGACGGACTTTTTTACGGGTCATTTCAACTAAGCCCAGGTTAGTAAGCCCAAGGACATAAGTCTTTGTACGATCATTCTTAATAGATAAATTTAACCGGTCTATTACTTTTCGGCGATGCTCCTCCAGGCTCATATCAATAAAATCAATAATAATTATACCACCAATATCGCGCAAACGAACCTGCCGGGCAATTTCTTCAGCTGCTTCCAGGTTGGTTTTTAATATAGTGTCAGCCAGGTTACGACGACCGATATAACGTCCTGTATTAACGTCAACTACAGTCAAAGCTTCAGTTTCATCAAAAACCAGGTAGCCACCGCTTTTTAACCAGACCTGGCGTGAAAGGGCCTTTTCGAGTTCTCTTTCTACCCCGTAGCGTTCAAAAATAGGTTCTTTCTCTTTATAGTACTTAACTTTTGACTTCAGGTGAGGCGAAATGTATTCAACAATTTCCCGCACTTTATCATATTCATGCTCATCGTCTACCAGGAAGCTGCTGAATTCTTCAACAAAGAGATCACGTGCTATCCTGCAGGTTAAAGATAAGTCCTGGTAAAGAATCGCCGGAGCCATTTTTTGTTGAAAGCGCGTCAAAATCCTGTTCCAAAGCTGAACCAAAAACTGCAGGTCTTGCTTCATAACCTCTATATCGACCCCTTCAGCTACAGTGCGGACAATCAAACCCAGTTCTTTGGGTTTCAATTTCTCCACTTCACGCCGCAGCCTTTCCCTCTCAGCCTGGCTTTCAATGCGTTTTGAAACACCGATATAATCAGCCCCGGGAACCAGAACCAGGTAACGGCCGGGAATGGTTATCTCACCGGTAACCCGGGCTCCTTTACTACCAAAAGGTTCTTTGATAACCTGGACCATGATTTCCTCACCGGCTTTTAACAGTTTTTCTATTGACACCCGGT
This sequence comes from Syntrophomonadaceae bacterium, assembly GCA_003558195.1. Lineage (GTDB taxonomy): Bacteria > Bacillota > Dethiobacteria > DTU022 > DTU022 > B1SED10-74M. The sequence continues at coordinate 941 of PWMM01000170.1, read as the reverse complement.
TCAGGGGAACGCCTTCTTCTGAATCGTCGGTGGAAACATCATCGACATATAAAAAGGCGTTTTTTTCCAGGCCTATATCAATGAAAGCAGCCTGCATTCCCGGTAAAACATTAGCCACTATCCCTTTATAGAGGTTGCCAACAACACGGTATTGTAAAGGTCTTTCAATATCAATTTCAACCAACTTGCCCTTTTCCAGCAAGGCTACCCGGGTAGCCCGGTTATCACAATTGACTATAATTTTTTTATCAATAACTACTCACATCCCTTCAAAAAGAGGCTGTAAAATATGATTATCTCCCTGGTATAAACTTTCCCGGTGTATTTGCCAGTATGCACTATGGCCATTATAATTACCAGTATCTTTTTCAAGGCAATTAACTATAAAAAATGGCGAAATACCACCCCTGTTGCCTGCTTGCAGAAGCATCTTCAGTTCTGTGCAGTCTGCCCCTTCGGTTTGATCAAAATATGCTTTAATAATGAAAGGCCTGACATTTACATAAGTTATTTTTTGCTTACTCTGCTTTTTTTGTTTTTTTTTCTTCTTTGCAGTTAATATTTCATTCATCGCCATAAGCCTTTTAAGGGCAGCATGATACTGTTCAAAACCGGGTTTCCTGCCATCATATGCCTGAAATGAAGCCCTATAAAAAGCAGCACTTACCAAAGATGGCAGCAGCGGAGCATCAAGCTCTGCTAATTTTGTTTTGCCTATAACCAGACCTTCAGGAATTTGCTCACTTAAAACCTGAGTAAAAAACCCTGTTGTTACATCAGCTGACAAAAAAACTTCTCCCCACTCTTCTGAAGCTGTAACATTAACAGGCAGAGGCAAGGCAAGGTTAAAGCGCAAATGCGGATTATAACCTTCACTGTAAACCAGGGGCAAACCACTTCTACGTAAAGCCCTCTGAAATAGCCTCATCAAATCCAGGTGC
>PWMM01000128.1 GCA_003558195.1 Syntrophomonadaceae bacterium | reverse complement strand
ATCAGCTCAAGCAGTGCTGCCAGTAATTGCATGGCAGGCTGCTTGGGCTGTTATAAAGTTTACAATATATGCCAACTTGCTTAAGCGGCGTTATTAAAAACCTCCTTAAATTTAAGAGTTTAAATGGGAGTTGCTAATAAGGTGAAATAAGTTGATGTGTTTTAAACCTTAAGTTTAGCAGGAAAAGTTGCTTTTAATATAGAAATATAGATTGTTTGTTTATACAGATATTTTAATATGTGACTCCAGGTAGACCGAATCTGAACCACTAATAATTCTGCTTAAACGATCTACGACTCATAAATTATACCTGGCAGTGCTATTAAAAGCTCTCCAGATTTGTGCAGTAGCTATAAGCATTAAGAAGCAATCACTTGGATGGGAGGTTTTATCTTGACCTGGGAAAATTATTATATGCCCTCCAGTATTGAAGAAGCATTGAGTTTTCTGGAAAAACACCAGGGTGAAGCAAGGCTAATTGCCGGCGGTACTGACCTGATGGTTCAGCATAAATCAGAACCGCTTAAAGCCGAAGCCTTAATTGATACCGGAGGCATTCCTGAATTACAAAAGATCTATGAGGATAATGGCCGGATCTATGTCGGTGGAGCTGTGACTCATAGCCAGGTAGTTAATTCGCAATTATTAAAAGAAAAAGGGCGAGTTCTGGTTGATGCCGCTAGAGCCGTGGGGGCTCTTCAGATCCGTAATGTAGGGACGGTAGCTGGCAATGTGGTTACTGCCCAACCGGCAGCGGACACAGCAATAGCTTTAGTGGCCCTCGACGCCTTGGTTCATATACAGTCAGGCACTGAAAAGCTGGAAAAGTCTGTTCTAGATACTTTTTTAGGGCCGGGGAAAAGTTCCATTAATCCTTCAAAAGAAATGATCACGGCTTTTTCCTATCCAATACCGATTTCCCTGGAACGAACTGGTTTTGTTCGTTTCGCCCGCCGGGACTCCCTGGCTTTACCCCTCGTAAACCTTGGTTTCTGGTTGGTTCTCAGGGACGATCATAAAACTGTAGAAGATATCCGGATAGCAGTAGGGCCTATGTCTACTGTTCCTTTCCGGGCCCGGGAAACAGAAGCTCACTTGAAAGGTACTCAAATCAATGATGAAGAACTGGCAAAGGCCGGGCTTGTGATAGCTAATGAAGTAACTCCAAGAGATAGTTTCCGAGGTAGTGCGAAGTTTAAAAAACACTTAATCGGAGTTGCTTTAAAACGTGCAATTAAGGATGTATTGGATGTCAAAGGAGTTGAACAGGATGACTAACAGCTCAAAGAAAAGAGCCCTGAAGACAATCAGTTTTAAATTAAACCAGGATGACTATACAATGGAAATAAATGCTGATGAGAGGCTCCTTGATTTGATCCGCAACCGTCTGGGTTTAATAGGGACCAAGGAAGGCTGCGGGGGAGGAGAATGTGGTGCCTGCACGATAATTATGAACGGACTGGCAGTCAATTCTTGTATTATTCCTGCTGCCAGGGCTGATGGTGCAGAAATAACCACTATAGAAGGGTTAAGCAAGGGCATGGATGAAGAGCTGCATCCTTTACAAAAAAGCTTCCTTGATAAAGGCGCAGTGCAGTGTGGTTATTGTACACCTGGAATGCTTCTTTCCGCCAAGGCATTTTTGGATCAAAACAGTGATATGGAAATTAGCCGTGATGATATCAAAGAAGCGATTAGTGGTAACATTTGCCGTTGCACAGGCTATCAGAAGATAATTGAGGCTATTTATTCATACTCTCTAGAAAGAAAAGGTAATCATTAAAAGGAAGGGTGAGAACATGAATTACACTAATTTGGGTAAGGACACTCCCATCCTTGATGGTTTGGAAAAGGTAACCGGGCGAGCTCGGTTTGTGCCTGACCTTAAGGTGGAAGGGATGTTACACGGTAAAATTTTACGAAGCCCTTACCCCCATGCCCGCCTTTTAAATATTGACACCAGCAAGGCGGAAAAGGTTTCCGGGGTAAAGGGGATAATAACAGGGAACAATGTTTCCCAGCATAAATTTGGTACGATGCTTCCTGATTGGATTATTTTGCCCAGGGATAAAGTGCGTTTTCACGGTGATGAAGTAGCGGCGGTAGCGGCAATATCTGAAGAAGCCGCTGCTGAAGCTGTTTCCCTGATCGAAGTAGAGTATGAGCAGTTACCGGCTGTTTATGATCCAGAGCTGGCGATGGCTGAAGATGCCCCACTGCTTTATGAGGATAAAGAGAACAATATCGCTGTTACATTTAATGTGCACCGGGGCAATGTAGATGAGGCCATGGATGAAGCGGACCTGGTTTTTGAAGAAACCTATCAAACCAACCAGGTTTACCAGGCTCACATGGAAACCATGGCTGCTGTTGTGGTGCCAGGTGATTACGAACGCCTGATAATGTGGCTTTCCACCCAGGTTCCCTCCATGTCAAGATTACGCTACTCTGAAGCTTTACAAATGAATTCAGAGGATCTGCGCATTATTAAACCTCATGTAGGAGGCGGATTTGGAGCTAAATTTGAATATAAGCCCCATATTTTAGCAGCAGTATTGACCAGGCGGACCGGTTTGCCGGTTAGGATGGTAAACTGCCGGGAAGAAGATTTCAGGGCCGGTAACCCTCGTGTTCCTATGAAAATATGGGTTAGGCTGGGGTTAAAAAAAGACGGAACTTT
>PWMM01000102.1 GCA_003558195.1 Syntrophomonadaceae bacterium | reverse complement strand
ATGGGGTTATTATTGAATATGTAGCATTCAAATACGGGGAGGCAAAATGAATTATAAAAATGTTAAAATATATTAGGCGAAACATAAAGATGTTTTTTAATTAATGAAACAAGTCTTCCCAAACGTTTCTTGATAGGTTTCTAAGGACTGATATTCTATGGATGATAGATCGATAAGCACAGTGAAAGTAATCGGAATGGTCTGCTTCATAATGCTCGGACTCGTATTTCACGATTTATACGAAATAACAGGCAACACTTACCTTGGGATCATCAGCCCTGTAAATGAAAGCAAGTGGGAACACTGGAAAATGGCATTTTTCCCAGTGCTAATAGTCAGTTTGTTTGAATATCGTTTTATTAAAGCTTACGCTTCCAACTATATTATTTCGCTGGCGGTCGGTATTCTTGTTTTTTTAATAATAACCTTTGGGTCGATAGAATTATATGACATATTTATAGGATATACGCCTTTATTTATCCATGTCAGTACATTTTTATTGGGTGGAATTGCTTGTCAGATGATAAGATACTATATCATACTCAGAACAAAACCATCCAAAACCTTTTTTGTTAGTGGATATGCTATTTTGCTTATTTTATTTGTGTTATTTGCAGTTTTTACTTTCCTTCCCCCAAAAACTCAGTATTTCAGGGATCCCCTCACAGACACTTACGGGATTCATCAAGTATCTGAATAGATTAAGAAAGGGTGACTGACCACCATTGACAGAAAGGTCGGTCAGGGTTTTTTTAGCTTGATTTTAGAGTTAATAGGGTAGTGGCTGGAATTAATAAAAGGAGACTTTCAAATGAACTGGGACAAGAAACAATCAACTATCAATAATTATTGTTGCTGGTGCAGGAATGATATTCATGGAAATAATTCAGTTTATGGTTTAACTGCTAAATTTAGAAAGAATGTAGAAACTTCTCCTGTAGATATGTTGAGATGGTTAATGGTTCTGGTCGCCTCGTTGAAGCACCTGGTCGTATGAAACAGTGAGAATAGTAATTAATAAAAAATGCAATTTGTTGTTGATGTAATATACTTCCTAATAATGCCCAGTCATTTCAGGTGACCATTCCAGAAAAATACATTAATAGCTAACTGGAGCACAGCTCCCTCCAGGGGCTTTTTGAAACTTTACCTTTTCAACAAGCTATTGCAGAGCTCTCAGCAGATGACAGCCATGCTTTCAGGTAAGCCGATCCTGGTCAGATTTAATCAATGCTAACACAGCTGCAGCTGATATTTACTTCATCTGCTTAAAACAAGCCGGGCAATACCAGGTGATTTAAGTTTTATCGGTACTTTAGAGTTATCTATTTACTTCCTGGCTTAAGTCACAGCCCAAAAGAATAGCCCCATAATGTATAATTATAATAATTAAAAGGAGGATTTAATTGTTAAACTGATTAGCATTATGCTTGTACAATCAAAAGATAGGCCTGAGCAGAGGCTAAAAAGGAGTGTAATCAATAATGACTCATGATTTAATTAAGGATACTATAAAAGAATATTATGAGAGTTGCGAGTTAAATAAGGTTGAAGAATTAGAGTTGAACAAAATATTTGACCTTCCATTGGTCGGTATAGCAACGGTCGGAGATGAACTCTTTAGTAATTTAAAGTCGCCAGAATTAGTTGGCAAAAACCATTTATTGCCACAAGAGTGGTTGCCTGGCGCCAGATCGGTTATATCGTATTTCATTCCATTTTCAGATGAAGTTCGCCTGGCTAATCGGAAAAAAGGCTTGCCTGCCAAAGAATGGCTGTATGGGAGGGTCAAGGGACAGCAATTTAACGAAGCTTTATCAAAACGTATTGCTCGTTTATGTGAAGAACACAATGGAACGGCTGTAATACCTGCTGTAGATCCCAGTTTTAGCCTGAGTGACGGGATGAATAGTAACTGGTCAGAGAGGCATGTTGCTTACATTGCAGGCCTGGGTACTTTTTCATTGAGTAAATCTTTAATAACTGAAAAAGGTTCGGCCGGTAGGCTTGGTAGTATTATAACAACCCTGGAGATAGAGCCAACCAGCCGATGCTATCAAGGTCCATATGAATATTGCAGTTTTTGTGGTGAATGTATCAAACGGTGCCCTTCTAATGCTATTAAAGATGTAAAAGAACAAAAAGTAGCTGGTATGGACAGAAAAATATGTCAAAACTACTTGAATACCAAGATAAGGCCTCGCTTTAAACCTTTTTATGGCTGCGGTAAATGTCAGACTGCAGTCCAATGTGAAGGTTCAAACCCGGTTGAAGATCATCTTTAAAATGCTGTGCTTTGATAAAGCTTTAACATTAATACGATGCTGGTTACATAAAAGGAATATACAGTTTTATTAACGAATTATTTCCCAGCTATACTTCAATCGATATTTAAGCTTAAGTGACTTTGAAATATGACAATATATATAAAATGAAAGGAAGGGGCCGCTTTTGTTTTTTCCGCTAACAGCTCTAATGAGGCAAATCTATTGAAACCTTCTTTATCATAAATCAGGGCGTTTAATTTTCTTCTTGTCATTGATTATTTTAGTTATCTTTTCAGTCTCCTGTAGTACAGTAGCAGTTGATTCAGACAGGGTGTTTTCATAAAATGGTATAATGTGTTAAGCAACTGTTTAAGGAGGGCTGCTGTTGTACGCAATAGAGACAGAAAAGCTAACCTGGTACTATGGTCATCATAAAGGAATAATAGACCTCAGTATGTCTATCCTGGACGGTGAGATTTTCGGATTCATGGGGCCTGTGGGGGCGGGTAAAACAACCACGGTTCGATTGCTTTTAGGGCTTATTAAACCAAGCTCTGGAGTGGCGAAAATTTTCGGTAAAGAATTGCCGCCTGCTGGAGGCAAACTCTACCGTCGGGTAGGCTATTTACCCGCAGAGGTTAACTGTTATCCGGAAATTACGGGTCGTGATTTTTTAGAGTATGCTGCCGGATTTTATAATATAAACGGGTTTCAATGGGTAGAAGAGCTGGTGGACAGGTTAAGGCTTGATCCGGATAAAAAATTTCAAAGCTATTCATACGACAATCGAAAAAAGCTTGGTATCATACAGGCCTTAATGCACAGGCCGCTGTTGCTGATCCTGGATGAACCGGGCAGTGGTCTTGATCCTTTGGTCAAGCAGGAATTATTCAAGATCCTGGAAGAAATCAATCAAAGGGGGACAACGATCTTTTTTTCCACACATTCTTTAGAAGAAGTAGAGCAAATTTGTCACAGGGAAGCCTTAGTCAAGCAGGGTAGTATGATTCACATTGGGTCATTGGATGAGTTGCCCGGGCGGGGAATGCGCATTGTGACTCTTAAGGTTGCTGGTGCTCAGCCGTTTAATGTTGCACTGGATCGATTAGGTGATGCTGAAGAGATTCCTTCCAGGCCTGGTTATTACAGAATTGTGAGCCGGCTCCCGGTAAATGAACTTATTAGCAGTTTAACCCGCATCGAGCTGGAATACCTTCGTATTACCGATCCCAGTCTTGAAGAATTATTAATAGATCTTAATGACCTTGCTGCCGGTGGAGGTAATCCTTACCATGTTTAATGGGAACATTTCATTAACAGAAATAAGCTTGAACCGGCGTGGATTACTGACCTGGGCATTAATTCTTTCCGTTTTTATTATGATCAACCTCGGATCATTTAATTTTTTTAAAGATGAAGGCTTTATTAAAATGATTGAAGAATACCCGCAGGCTTTTAGAAATGGTTTGGGAATCACTTCAGAAATGTTCGCAAACATCAATATTTACCATGGTGGATTGGTAATGGTATATGTTTTATTGTTAGCCAGTATTTATGCAATGAAGTTGGCAGGAGGTATGATAATCCGTGATATGGAAATAGGGATGGTGGAATTCCTTTATACCCGGCCAGTTACCAGGCCTGCTATTGTTTTTTCCAAGGCATTAGCTTTTTTCGTTTTGATGACTCTGCTCTGGATTATTCTTTATTTAATAAGCACTATAGTTGGTGCTTTTGGGGTGGCTCCAGCTTTATTCGATATTTATGCTCAGTTTACTGTACATTTTATGGGTTACCTGGCATGTTTAGCAGCAGGAGGAATTGCTTTTGCCCTGGCTCCTCTTTTTGATAAGACTCAAGTATCAACTTTCTTGGCCTTAGGGTTTGGGCTGGGTTTCTTCATATTCAACAGCCTTTCGGCTATATTTACACCTTTGGGTATTTTAAGATATTTTACTATTTACTATTATGCTGATTTAGCTGGTGCAGCTGTGGGAAAGCCCTTTATAACCGGTATGTTAGTTCTGCTCCTGCTTTTTATTGTTGGTGTGACTGTAAGTTCAGTGCTAATTAGAAGTAAAGATTTTGCCTGATGGGCGTTACAAAAAGTAATGCCATGAATATTACCATGCTTTTAACAAGCATCTTCAAGGCTGTTTCATGCAATTTAACCCTTACTGTAAGCATTAAAAAAAGGGTTGCATAATTAAGCTTTTACGTTTATATTAAGAATTGGTAAAGCAATTTAATTAATAGAGTTTTAGAAAGACCCAATTTACTTGCTATGATTCATCTGCAAAACGTGCGGGTGTAGCTCAATGGTAGAGCCCTAGCCTTCCAAGCTAGTCACGTGGGTTCGATTCCCATCACCCGCTCCAAAGCGAAAGCCCTGTCTGATGACATGGCTTTCGCTTTTTAATAAAGCCTTGATATATTTTAAAATCTTTAATTATGATGAGAAAAAAAGTAATTATCGTGGATAATTATCATATATACTCCTTATTTGCCTCTATTTGCCTTAATCAGGGCTTGCTTAGCATAAAGTTTCTTAGCATAATATTATTAGCACTCATTGATAGAGAGTGCTAATAATAAACATAATCTCTGAGGAGGTATAGCCATGAGAGACCTAATAAGAAGAAGTTCAGGTAATGAAATGGATCGGATCCGCTCTGGAATTGATCAGGTATTTGCTGATGCTTTCTTCCGCAATTGGCCGGCATCCGGGCAAGGTGTATTCCCCCAGGTAGATCTTTATGATACAGAGAATGCTCTGGTGGCTTTGGTTAATCTGCCTGGCGTAAAAAGTGAAGATGTTGAAGTAACTACTAACAATGATACTCTCACAATATCTGGTGAAACCAAGGTTGAAACTATGGAAGGCGAAGTATTATGGCAGGAAAGAAGTGGTGGCAAGTTTTATCGTAGTTTTAAATTGCCTGTTCCAATTAAAGCAGATAGTGTAAGCGCAGGTTTCAAAGCGGGTGTCTTGCGGATTGAAATGCCGAAGACTGATGAATTGAGAAGTCGAACTATTGAAGTTAAAGATGAAAGCTAAATCAGTCAATACTGAAATCTGATAGCAATTAGCATAAAATAAATGCCGGGTTTAGATAAAAACCCGGCATTTATTCTATGCTAGTATTAGTAAGATGATCGAAGGTTTGGTATGATATAATTCATAAATAAGTTCAGGTCTAACTTCAACTAATTTAACAGCTACGTTCAGTAACAAAAAATGAACTCCAATAAAGTGAAGTGGCTTAAAGAAAGGATTGTTAAATGTGGATTACTCAAAAATGCTACCAGAAGAAAATGAAAACGACATTGAGCAAAGAGATGGCAGTAATCGTATTGTGATAACGGTAATTGGTCCAGACAGGGTTGGAATTATTGCAGCTGTAACAAAAGTGTTAGCCGAGCATAGTGTAAATATCCTTGATATAAATCAAACTATTATGCAGGAATTTTTTGTAATGGTCCTTGTGGCTGATATGGACAAAGCTGCGGTTGATTTGTTAACTATCAAAGATTTGCTACACAGCAAGGGAGAAGAACTTCAGGTTCGAATTGATGCCCAGCACGAAGATGTATTTAATTATATGCACAGGATTTAACATCAAATATTTTATAATGGAAAGGGTTGAAAAGGCTGTTAACAACTGAAGAAATTCTAGAAACTATCAAGATGGTTCAAAAAGATAACTTAGATATCAGGACTATTACTATGGGTATCAGCTTGAGGGATTGTGGTAGTTCTGATCATCTTGAGGCTTGTCGAAAAATATATGAAAAAATTACAACCAAAGCGAATAAGCTGGTTAAAACTGGAGATGATATTGCTCGGGAGTACGGGATTCCGATTGTCAACAAAAGAATTTCTGTGACACCAATAGCCCTAATGGCTGAGGCTAGTTCAGTTGATCACTATATTGAATATGCCCGCGCTCTTGATCGGGCAGCAGAAGCAGTTGGCGTAAATTTTATAGGAGGGTTTTCTGCTCTTGTTCATAAAGGTTTTACCGCTGGAGATGAAATACTGATTAAATCTATACCTGAGAGTATTAGTGCTACTGAAAGAGTTTGCTCTTCCATTAATGTTGCTACTTCTCGTTCAGGCATTAACATGGATGCTATAAACCTGTGTAGCCGAATGATTAAAAAAACGGCTCAACTTACTGCCAGCCGGGACAGCATAGGCTGTGCCAAGATAGTAATTTTCGCTAACGTGCCAGAAGATAATCCTTTTATGGCTGGAGCTTTTCATGGCATTGGTGAACCAGACTGTGTGATAAATATTGGAGTTAGTGGCCCCGGAGTGGTAAAAAGTGCTATTAAAAAAAATGGAAACAGTGATCTTGGCACTCTTTCAGAAACAATAAAAAAGATTGCTTTTAAGATAACCCGCATGGGTGAACTGGTGGGCAGGACTACAGCTAACCGGTTGGGTGTCCCTTTTGGAATTGTAGATCTCTCCCTGGCCCCCACACCTGCTGTCGGTGATAGTGTGGCTGAAATACTTGAAGAGATGGGGCTTGAACGTTGCGGTGCTTCAGGCTCAACTGCAGCCCTGGCCCTCCTTAATGATGCTGTAAAAAAAGGCGGTGCAATGGCCTCTTCTTATGTTGGAGGTTTGTCCGGAGCCTTTATTCCAGTAAGTGAAGATGCAGGAATGATAGCTTCAGTATTAGATGGTGCTTTAAGCCTTGAAAAGCTGGAAGCAATGACAGCAGTATGCTCAGTGGGCCTGGACATGGTTGCTGTCCCCGGTGATACCCCTGTTGAAACAATCGCAGCTATTATAGCAGATGAAGCTGCAATCGGGGTGTTTAACAATAAAACAACAGCTGTTAGAATCATACCGGCTGCTGGTAAAGATTTAGGAGATCAGGTTGAGTTTGGCGGTTTACTTGGAAAAGCTCCAATTATGGATGTTAATCGTTTTTCCGCAGCGAAGTTTGTTGAACGAGGTGGGAGAATTCCAGCACCTATTCAGAGTTTGCGCAACTAGATCGTCGCCCCTTTTGGATTATTGAATTTGAAGAAATAATAATTACTTAAACCAATTTCAAAAGGTATTTTCAAGCTTATGTAGAATAATTATCAGTGTATTAAGTGATGGTTAAAGAAAATAAGCTTTATAAGTCACTAACAATATATAAAGAAGGACGTGAAGTTAATGTCAAAAGAAGAGCAAGATTTAAGTTTACACTTCACACCCGCTTTGCAAAAAGCCACCCAGCTTCACTTCGAAAAAGGTGAAGGCCCATATTTGTATACCACTGAAGGAGAAAAATACCTGGATTTTGTGCAAGGCATCGCTGTCAATGCGCTGGGTCATTGCCATCCTAAAATTGTTAAAGCGATTGAAGAGCAGGCAAAAAAATTGATACACGGTTCATTTAATCTGGGGTATTACCCTTCTGCTCTTAATCTAGTCAATAAATTGGTCGAATTAACCCCTGGTGATTTAAATATGTTTTTCTTTAGCAACTCCGGAGCGGAGGCTGTTGAAGGTTCATTAAAGCTGGCTCGTTACACGACTGGTAAAAGAGCTTATTTGGCTTTTCGCGGTTCTTTTCATGGTAGAACTTTTGGCGCTACTTCAATGACCTCTTCAACAGTCAGTTTTCGAAAAAATTATGAACCTTTGTTGCCGGGCATCTATCATGTGCCTTATCCCTATTGTTTCCGCTGCCCTTATGGTCAGCATGTAGACACTTGCTCGCTTGAATGCTTGGAAGAAATAAATACTGCCTTCCACTATCTTGTACCGTCTGATGAAGTGGCAATGGCCTTATTTGAGCCTGTCCAGGGTGAAGGTGGTTATATTGTTCCTCCCCCGAAATATGTCCATGCACTGGCAAAGCTTTGCAAGGAGCATAATATATTGCTTGCGTTTGATGAGATTCAAACCGGGTTTGGCCGGACCGGCCAAATGTTTGCTGCTGAACACTTTGATGTAATTCCTGATATTTTAGTGCTGGGCAAAGCTATTGCCGGAGGCTTGCCTCTTTCTGCTGTAGTAGCTAATGAAGGATTAATGCGTGACTGGGCTCCTGGGGCTCATGGAACCACGTTTGGAGCTAACCCTGTGAGCTGTGCTGCAGCCGTTGCTTCCCTGGAGACAATAGAAGAAGAAAAGGTGCTGGATAATTGCCGTGATAACGGTTATTATTTCAAAAATAGACTAATAGAACTGCAAAACAAGTTTAACTTTATTGGAGATGTGCGTGGTCTCGGATTGATGCTGGCAGTTGAGCTGGTTGACGCCAAAGGTAATCCAGATGCAGATTTGAACAAAAAGGTTACAAATTACTGCCGGGATAATAATCTTTTGCTTTTCCCCTGTGGAACATTTAAGAATTGTATTCGTTTTATAGCTCCTCTTAATGTGTCAAAGCCGGTAATTGATGAAGCCTTGCAAATATTTGAGCATGCTCTGGCAAATCAATCTTAAGGGGACTATATAGATAATCGGGGTGTTAAGAGGCCTGTTTAAGCGGTATTTTATAGCTTTACACATTAAATCTATTTGTATATACTTTATGCATTGCTATAAGCAAGGCTGCTTACAGTTTAAAAATTTTTAAAGGCTAAAAGTGTTTTATCTCTAAACACCTTCCAGGCAGTTAATAAGATCTTTTTTAAAACCTGAAGAGGTGATGCTTAAGGTAAAGAAATGCAGCTTAATGAAGCTGGTAAGTTAAACTGGTATGATGCCCGGTTTGTTGATGCAGAGATCGATTATTGTTAACAGACTTCTGTGAATATGTATTCAACACCGGGTAAAGTATGGTTTTTAAGATTTACAGGAGTATAATAATTGTTTTACCTGAAGGGGGTAAAAAAAAGAATGAAGCGATTTTTAATTGCGTTACTGGCTTTAAGTTTACTTTTTGGGATGGGCTTTTTAATGAGTGGCTGCGAGGCTGATGAACCTGTTGCTGAGCCTGATGATCCAGATGAGCCCGTAGATGAGCCCGATGAGCCCGATGAGCCAGCAGATCCCGATGAAACATTTACCTGGCGTCACCAGGTTGCATACGGTGAAGCGGATATGGAATATGTCGCTCTAGATGCTTTCTTTGATGCGATTTATGAGAGATCCGGTGGTCGCCTGGAGATTACCGCTTTCCCAGCCGGGACTATTGTACCCGAAGAAGAGCAGCTTGAAGCAAATGCACGAGGTGTAATTGATGTATCTCATGCATACGGCGGTTATTTCAGGGATGTTGTTCCTGTTGGAGACATTGAAGGTGGATTGCCCGGACAATGGCCCGGTTTTGGTTATACGGAAGATGCAGAGCATATGCTATTCGACTTTGAAGATGGAGCGCTTGTAGAGCTTTTCAGGGAAGCATACATGGAGCAAGGTGGGGTTTACTACCTGGGATCCCATTCTTACAGTGGTTATCCTGTTATTAACTCAGTTGAGCCAATCGAAAGTATGGATGATCTCCGGGGCATGATTGTCAGAGCTACCGGAGCCTGGGTTGATTTATTAGAAGCAGCAGGGGTTTCCACCACTTTTGTGCCAGGTGCTGAAATGTATACTGAGCTTAGCCTGGGAACCATTGATGCTGCTACCTGGAGTGTGGATGGGTTTATAGATTATGCCTGGTATGAAGTGGCACCTTATATTCATATCCCTACCATTTCGCCACATAGCAAAAGCCATATGACAATCAACCCGGATTCCTGGAACGCGCTGCCGGAAGATATTCAGCAGATCGTCCACGAAGCCTACAGGGAAGTTTATATTCCTGAGCTTCATGATTTGTATGAGGCAATGTGGGAAGAGGTATATGAAAGAGAAGAAGAGCTTGGTTATACTGTAGTAGACCATACTGCCGTGGTTGAAGAACTAAGAGAACTGGCCACACAAGAACTCTGGCCGGAAGTTGAAGATAGAGATGAATATACCAGGCAGGCTGTTGAAATAATCAACAGCTGGTTTGAACAGCATGAAGAAGGGGACTTTAAACCCTAAAGAAGGCAACTTTCAACCAAGCCTGTATTAGTTAATGATGTAGGCGCTAACTAGTTACTAGTATGGGGGGCATATTATTTTGACTGGTTTCAAATATATGTCCCCTTAAATCTTATTGATTGAGTAGCTTTCTTCCAAAAGGAGGCTTGTAGATGAAGTTAATTGGACGAGGAATTGATTTTGTTAACAACTGGCTGGGTAACATTGCTTGCTATGCCGTATTGATAGTAACTGTATTTATGATCTTAGAAGTGGTCATGAGGTATTTTTTCAGGCGCCCCACCCTGTGGGTATGGGACATGAACATGCAGATGTTTGCCATCATGGTTTTTCTGGGCGCAGGTTACCATATTTATAAGCGCCAGATAATTAGTGTGGATGTTTTTTACGACAAGTTCCCACCATTTATGAAACTTGTTTCAGATATTGTAGCTTTTCTTTGCATGCTTATATTCCTGGGAGTTTTATTATGGACAAGCTATGATTATGCACTGCGATCTTT
>PWMM01000034.1 GCA_003558195.1 Syntrophomonadaceae bacterium | reverse complement strand
CCCAGGGCCCGAATGGTTTCAAGTTCAGAGTTCAGGCTGACATCTGCATACTCGACAACATCTGCAGCTTCGCTCAGCATGGGAATACGCAACAAATACCTTGGAACATTAAAACAGCTTAGCTTTTTTAAGTTTTTAATCCGCGAATCGGCCAGACCGTTAACCCCGCCTTTTAAATAAGCTGCAGCAATTTCCGGGTGGCCACAGAAACCTTTTGTTACCCCAATTATCTCTATTTCATTTTCATCACAGGCTTTTTTTGCCAGAGCTACATTTTCGGTTAGCTTGTTGAGATATACTATAATGGCAGGATAGTGCAAAATAACCCTCCTAGCACAACGAACTGCTTTCATATAATAATAACACAAGAGATTAGAGAGTCCAGCAACTAGTTAAACGAAGAGTATTTATTTTTTTTACCATGAGATGAGGGTTTTTGAAATTTTTAACTATCATGGCACCGCTTTTAGGGCTGCATTATCAATTTAAAACAATAATCATAATTGCTGAACAGGAAGGTTCAAGCTTTCAGATTTAACTTTATGAAAACTGGCAAATTTGACTTAACCTTAAGCTTGGTTTAATCTTGTGATGTGGAAATCAGCGAAACAACAGAATGGGATAAATCGGAGGCAAGCTTTTTAAAATGGAAAATGAACACAACGTGCTTGAAAATCTAAGAAAATTTCATAACCTTTCTTTTTCGCTGATCACCATGGCGGAGAAAGGGCAGGTTATTGGCGATTATTTTGAGAACGCAGCCAAGCTTTTAATGGAATTTTCCGGCGCTGAACTGGTTTCAATTGTAGCAAGAGGAGAGCGCCGGTATTTCAGGTTCCGCTTTACAAATCAAAACAAACGGGAGCTAACCAAACTGGATAGTTTTCCTGAGCCTGCTTTTAAGAGAGATCCTCTTTCCAGTTTGCCTTGTTTACCTGGACTTTTCACGGATCTATCAGCTATAGATGTGCTTGAAAACGCTGTTTTCTCCGGATCAGCCCAGGAAAGCAGTTTTGCAACTAAAAGTGGCGGCCTCAACATCAATTGTAATTTCGCACCTGACATATCAACCCTTTACCGTTCAATCCTGGTTTTACCAATTCGGTTTAAGAATGAAGTGGCCGGGACAATAACCCTGGGCTGGTGCTCTGATGGCCTTACTGATGATTTCGAAATGGAACTGTACCAGTTTATTGTAGATGTAATCGGCTTTTCCAGGTCACATCGCCAGGCAAAATTTATGCTGAGCGAAAGAATCAAAGAGCTGGAAACAATTTACAAGATAAGCCGAATCGGCTCAGACCCCGACAAATCTCTCGAAGATATTATGCAAGAAGCAGTTAACACTATACCATTTGGTTTTTTGCACCCGGATTATACATGCTGTAAAATAGTTTATCTAAACCAAACCTTCACCGATGGCAAGAACCAGCTACCACTTTATACGATCAGTGAGAATATTTTAGTTGGAAACAAACCTAATGGTTATGTTGAAGCAGGCTATTTAAAAAAATCCGGTAGCATTTATAAAGATCCTTTTTTAAAAGAAGAGCAGTCAATGCTTAAAGCAGTTGCTGGCGAACTGGGACATATAGCTGCCAGGAAACATGATGAATTGGAAAAAGAACGCCTTCAGCAGCAGCTTTTACATGCTGACAGGCTGGTCACAGTTGGCCAACTGACGGCCGGTATTGCCCATGAACTTAATGAACCACTGGAGGGAATTCTAGGTTTTGCACAGCTCATTAAAAAATATGGAAATGTTGATAAGACAGTTGATAAAGATCTAGAGAAAATTATAAAAGCTGCCTTACACGGGCGGGAAATAATTAGGAAACTAATGCTATTCAGCAGGCAAGCACCTCCGGAAAAAGTCATGGTCGATATTAATGAAAGAATTGACGACGGACTTTACCTCTTGGAGAACAGAATAAAGAAGAGCAAAATTAAACTGATTAAAGATTATGATATAAATTTACCCTTAATAAAAATAGATCCAGCCCAGCTAAACCAGGTCTTAGTTAACCTTGTGGTAAATGCAATCCAGGCCATGCCTGAAGGAGGCGAAATCAAGTTAAAAACTGCCAGCACTATAGACGACGTTCTAATTATCATTAATGATAGCGGTGACGGAATAGATCTATCAGATTTAGAAAATATATTTTTGCCTTTTTATACAACGAAAGGCCCTGGAGAAGGAGCTGGCCTGGGCCTGCCAGTTGCCCTGGGCATTGTACAATCTCACCGTGGCACTATAATGGTTGATAGCGAACCTGGGAAAGGAACAACTTTTACCGTAAAATTTCCAATTGGAGGTGATAATGACAATGATTAAAGAATACAGGACTGAGACTATATTAGTAGTTGACGATTCACCGGATACTCTGGAGGTGCTGCACCGCAGTATTGGGCATATGGGGTTTAAGGTTTTTTCTTGTGAAAGTGCCGAAGAAGCAATAGCATTACTTAAGAATAAACCTGTTGATCTGGTTATTACGGATTATCATATGCCTTTTGTCGGTGGACTCGACTTAATTAAACATATCCGGGAGCAATATCCTAATACTGAAGTAATGATGATTACAGGTTATGCATCTGTTGAAGGTGCTGTAGAAGCAATCAAAGCAGGGGCTGAAGAATACTTGGCCAAACCTTTTACTGATGAAGAGCTTGAACAGGCAATTG
>PWMM01000183.1 GCA_003558195.1 Syntrophomonadaceae bacterium | reverse complement strand
GGATAAGGTGCCCCATGGGTCCGGCTGCAGAAGCTAAAGCTGCACTAAAGTCCCGGCTGTATCCTTTTTGTTCCATTTCCGGAATCATGATTGAACCGATGGCAGCTGTTGTTGCTGGCGCAGAACCTGATATGGCTCCAAAAAACATGGAAGCAATAACCGTAACCGAAGCCAAACCTCCGGTGACATGGCCAATAAATGAGTTGGCTAAATAGACCAGACGTTTGGACAAACCACCTCTTCGCATCAGTTCTCCAGCCATAACAAAAAATGGAATAGCAAGCAAAGTAAATGAATCCGTACCGGTAATAATCCTTTGCGGTACTAATATTAAGTCATACCCACCAGATATTAAAACCAGCAGGGAGCTGATACCAAGTGCAAATGGGATAGGAGTCCCAAAGACCAATAGTGCTATAAAGACAAGGACTAATAATAACCCCACTAACCCTCTCCCCCTTCATCATGAGCTTCTTGATCTGAACTAAAAACCTTTTTTATGGCGGAGGGAATTATGGCTAGATTATGAATCATGATTAGTGCTCCGCTTACTGGCAAAACAAGATAGACCCAAAACATGGAAAGTCTAACTGCCGGAGAAAGCTGGTAGGCAACATTTTGAGCTAATTTTGTTCCATAATAGATCATTACAGCTGAAAATATAAAAATCATCACCTGCGATATTACTACGGTAATCTGTTTTAAGGAATAATTCAGGCGGTCGGTTATAAAATTAACGCTAACATGAAAACCTTCTTTGACACCTATGGTGGCACCAAGCAGTACAATCCATATGAAAATGTAGCGAGCCAGTTCTTCAGACCAAACCAGGGTTGAACCGACCACATATCGGAAAAAAACCTGCAGAACTATTAATACAGTCATGATTACCAGTAAAACCAGTGAAAAATATTTAACAGCGAAGTTCAATTTATCGCTTAAAGCCATTGCAAAACGCATTTGAACACCCCCAGAGATGTTAAGGTGGGTGGATTATCCACCCACCTTAAATCCGGTTCCATGATAAAGATTAATTACTGAAAATATTACTGGATCGCTTCAAACAACATTTCAATGATGTCTCTACCAATTTCGTCTGCAAATTCTTCAAACAATGGTTCAACTTTTTCCCGGAACATTTCGGTATCTTCAATTTCATTTACTTCCATACCCAGTTCTTCTAATTCTGCAAGGAGTCTTCCAGTGTTCTCAGCATTCTGGGCACGCTGAATTACTATTGCTTCTTTTGCAGATTCCTCTACTATATTTTGCAGGTCAGCAGGTAATTGTTCCCAAACTTGCTGCGACATTACAAATGGCAATGGTGAATAAGTGTGGTTGGTTAAAGAAAGGTAATCACATACTTCGTAATAACTGTTTTGGTGAATAACGGGAATTGGAATTTCTAAACCATCCATAACGCCCTGTTGCACGGCTGTGAAGGTTTCTCCCCATGCCATTGGAATAGCATCAGACCCTAGATGATCGAACATGCCAATGTAAATTGGGTTTTCCATAACGCGATATTTAACTCCAACAACATCATCTGGGGTGTAAACAGGCCTGGTATTATTGATCATTTGCCGGAACCCACCTTCGGCAAAACCAAAACCCTTAATATTAATCTGGTCCAGTTTGCTTAATAGTTCATCGCCAAAGGGGCCATCTAAAACCACGTGGGCTTGACTTTCATCACTAAAAATGAACGGCAAATCGAGAACTTGGAAAGCAGGTAAAAAACCGCTGAAGGGGGCATTGGTTATAACGCCTATATCAATAGTCCCCATACTCATACCTTCTATTGCATCTCTTTCACCGCCTAATTGACCATCAGGATATAGACGGACTTGGATCCTGCCATTACTCTTTTCCTCAGCCAAATCTTTAAAAGCATTGGCAGCGATTGCGTAAGGATCATCAGGCGCATTAGCAGTGACCCAATAAAAATCTAAAGTAACTTCTTCTTCAGACACTTCTTCTTCAGCCTCTTCTTCGGGCTCTTCTTCAATTTCATCGGGCTCATCGATTTCTTCAGGTTCCGCATCATCTGTGTCACAACCAACAAAGACAAACATCAACAGGATGATCAAACCTACAATGCTTAATTTCTTTATCATCTAACAAGCACACCCCTTTTCTTTTTACTAACACTTTTTACAGCTCAAAAAAGTGAAGCTTTTTCAGTTGATTAAAAATCTGTTGCTACATATTATCTACCTCCCTTTTCAATGATTTACTTTAACAAAAGCCATTGATGCCTTTACTAAGAAAGTTAAAAAAGGGAAGTTTATACTTTTAGTCTTCGATACCGGCCAGGCGCTTAACTGCTTTCTTTTTACTTTCCAGGTCAGTTTCGCGCAGGATGGTTACCCGGTGTGCTTCCGGTGAGCCGCCGCCGTGGATATCAGACACGGTATCAGCACTTTCTAAAGCTAACTTTTCAGCCAGGCGGAAGAGCTTGATCCGGTCTTCAGGATTGGTTCCATCTGCACCCTTCATGTACTTTTTAATCAGTTCCCCCACTTCCGGGTTTGCGAAATCGCGATCGGAGGGCAGGTCAGCCACGAACCCACCGCAAACATCAACCATCATCCGGATCGCCTCAGCCATTTCTTTTCCTTCGTGAATCTTGGAAGCGTTGGCCATAACCGTATCGATAAAATAGGTCCCTGAAGCTTCCGGTCCTCCTTCAT
>PWMM01000267.1 GCA_003558195.1 Syntrophomonadaceae bacterium | reverse complement strand
CTTCACCGTTGACATAACCTTTAAAATCTATGGTTACCAGGTCGCCATCCCGGGCCGGTTCATCTTCCCGGGGCACCAGGCGAGCATTTTGCTCTCGCAGTAAATATATGTGATGGTCAACCTGTAAATCATCAATTGTCACTTTTTCCTGCTCAGCCTCGAGCCCCTTGTATTCACCCAGTTCTACCTCAGGCAATACTTCGACCACGGCATTAAACAACAAAGGCTTTCCTTCTTCCACCTGGACCAGTTCAAATTCAGGCTGGTTAATGGGATCAATAGCAGCTTCTGCGAGGGCTTTTTCATAAGCAGGTGGCACCAGCTCTTCTAAGGCTTCTTCATGCAAAACCTCAGGCCCGAAACGCGATTCTAACACCCGACGCGGCACTTTGCCCTTGCGAAAACCTGGTAAATTAACTTTTTTAACAACTTTACGATAAGCTTTAGCCAGGGCGGTATCTACCTCTGGTGCGGCAACTTCTACTTCCAGCTTAACCTTGTTATCTTCTATTTTTTCAAAACGGTTTAACATCCTCTACTCATCTCCTTACAGTCCAATTCCTTTCTATATTTACTGTTTGATCTATATCTTAACACATTATAACATCCGGAACACACCTGTAAATGAACAATAAAAACGCCTCATGCTCAGGCGTTAGATGGCAAGTATAATATTACCATAGAAAAAAACTACTTACAATAAGCACAGCCCCGATAACTGCTAAATTTCTTATGAATAATTGCATTAAACCTTGCTTATTATCTCAATATATTATACAATAATTACCGAATGAGGGTTCATTCATTATTTAATGATACCCCCAGGAGGGTTTATGGCCAAGCGAAGTGGTGAAAAGCACCAGATCATACTAGACGCAGCAGTTAAAACTTTTTCCCGAAGCGGGTATCACCGCACCCGTGTTTCTGATATTGCCCGGGAAGCAGGGGTGGCAGACGGAACTGTCTATCTTTACTTTAATAATAAAGAAGATATTCTTATATCCCTGTTTCAAAATATAATGAACATTTTTGTTGAAGAATTGAAAGCTGAGCTTAGCCATCGCAAAAATGCCAACGAAAAGCTTGATGCTATCATTGGGTATCATTTAAGAACCCTGGGAAATAAACCAGAACAAGCCAGGGTCACTCAAATCGAATTAAGGCAAATTGATAAAAATATAAATCAAGGAATATCCGGGCCGCTTTTAAGTTACTTTCAGCTCATCGAGGAGGTGATTGAAGAAGGTAAAAACCAGGCCCTGTACAGACAGGAGTTAGATACCAGGACCGCTCGAAAAGTGATCTTTGGTGCCATAGACGAAGTGGTCACCTGCTGGATCATGTCCAGTAAACCTTACCAGCTTATCGATCTAAAGAAGCCGGTTTACGAGCTGCTGGTACAGGGGTTGCAGTGATCAAGCTTAAGACAACTTTGATTATGCATACCAAGTTAATCCAAGATGATGAAGGAGGTATTTAGATGGCCTTGAAAGAAATTAAAAAGGCTGCTGTTCTCGGTGCCGGTGTGATGGGCGCCACGATTGCCGCTCACCTGGCTAACGCCGGTATACCGGTATTACTGCTCGATATTGTTCCAAACTCACTGACCCCGGAAGAAGAAAAGAAAGGCCTGATCCTAGATAGCCCTGAGGTCCGGAATCGCCTGGCCAACAATGGGAAAGATGAACTGCTCAAGCAAAAACTAAACCCCCTCTACCGCAAATCTTACATCGACCGGATCACAACCGGTAATTTTGAAGATCATATCGGTCAGCTCAGGGATGTCGACTGGGTGATTGAAGTAATTATAGAGAATATGGCTATTAAGAAAAAATTGTTCAAAGAGGTAGAAGAAAACTGGATAGAAGGAACAATTGTCTCTTCCAACACTTCCGGCCTGTCCATAAATGAAATGGTTGCAGATAATTCACCAGAATTTCGCAGGCATTTCCTGGGCACTCATTTTTTCAACCCCCCGCGCTACATGAAACTGCTGGAGCTGATACCATCTAAAGATACATCACCGGAAACCCTTGAATTTATGCACCGTTTTTGTGAACGAGTCCTGGGCAAGGGAGTGGTTTATGCCAAAGATACTCCCAATTTTATTGCCAACCGCATCGGCACTTACGCCATGCTTTATACCATCAAGCTAATGCAGGAAAATCAGATGAGCATCGAAGCAGTCGACACCATTACCGGTCCACCCATGGGTCATCCCAAAAGTGCATCCTTCCGGACCCTGGACATGGTTGGTATAGACACTTTCTACCATGTAGCCAATACTGTTTATAACCAGTCTAACGATCCTGAAGAAAAGGCAGTTTTTAAGATACCCGACCTGTTGCAAAAAATGGTAGATAATCATATGCTCGGAGAAAAAAGCAAGCAGGGCTTTTATAAGAAGGTAAAAGGAGAAAGCGGCTCGGAAATCCATGCTCTTGATTACAATAAGCTTGAATACAGACCAAGGGAAAAACCACGCTTTGACATCCTCTCCAAAACCAAGCAGGCCGGACTTAAGAAAGGTTACAAAATGCTGGTTGAATCAGATGACCAAGCCGGTAGATTTGCCTGGGATATGACTAAAAAGCTCCTGATCTATTCTGCCAACCTGATTCCTGAAATAGCCGATGATATCATTAACGTTGATCGGGCCATGCGCTGGGGCTTCAACTGGAAACTGGGTCCATTTGAAACCTGGGATACAATCGGGGTTAAAGAAAGTGTCGAACGGATGAAAAGCGAAGGTGAAGATATTCCGGTCAACGTTGAAGAAATGCTTGAAAAAGGCTTTGAAAACTTTTACCGGGAAGATGAACAGGGAACTCTTTTTTTCTATGATTTCAATGATAAAGATTACAAAGCAGTTCCCATCAGCCCCGAAGTAATTAGCCTGCCCACCTTGAAAAAGAATAATAGACTAATCATGGGTAACGATGACGGCAGCCTGGTTGACCTCGGTGACGGGATCTGCTGCCTGGAACAGCACAGCCCGCGCCAGGCTTTATCTCCTCAGTTCTGGGAATTTATCCACGAAGCGGTGGAAGAAGCCGAGACTAATTACGCAGGCATGGTTGTAGCAAACCAGGAAACTAATTTTTGCGTCGGAGCAAACGTGGCCCTGATGCTGATGGCAGCCCAGTCAGGCGATTGGGACATGATCGATCAAACCGCCAGGAGGCTGCAGGACGGCTTGATGGCCATGAAATATGCCTCAGTTCCGGTTGTTACCGCCCCGCACCAAATGACCCTGGGCGGCGGGCTGGAAGTAGCCCTGCACGGCGACCGCATGCATGCAGCTGCTGAAACTTACATGGGCTTAGTGGAGGTAGGCATGGGTTTACTGCCAGGAGGTGGAGGAAACAAGGAGTACTTGATTCGATTCACTGAAGGCCTTAAAGATGGAGTCAAGGTCGACCGCCTACCCTTCGTCCAAAAAGCCTTTGAAGCAATTGCCATGGCTACAGTGGCCACCAGCGCCGCTCATGCCAAGGAGCTCGGCTTTATGCGGCCCACCGATAAAATAACCATTAATCAAGACCACCTGATCCATGACGCTAAAAATAGTGCCCTGGCTATGCACCTTGAAGGTTATGTTCCCCCCGAACCTAAAATGATCCAGGTCCTCGGTGAATATGGCTTAGCTACTTTTAAGGTTGGTGTTCAAAACATGCTCTGGGGCGGCTATATAACCGAGCATGAACAAAAAATTGCCAATGAAATTGCCTTCGTTCTCTGTGGAGGAAATATCAGACCGCATTCACTTGTCAGTGAACAGTATTTGCTTGATCTTGAAAGAGAAGCTTTCCTGAGATTGCTGGGGGAAGAAAAGACCCAGGAACGAATTAATCATTTCCTCAGTACAGGCAAACCTTTAAGAAACTAAAAGAGGAGGTTTATAATATGAAAGAAGCTGTTATCGTTTCTATCGTCAGGACTGCCACTGGCAGGGCACCACGCGGCACATTGCGCAGTACCAGGCCTGAATATATGGGAGCTACTGTTGTTAAAGAAGCAATTAACCGGGCGGGTGGTCTGGATGAAGCTGAAATAGATGATGTCATTATTGGTTGCTCTTTCCCGGAAGCTGAACAGGGCATGAACTTAGGCCGGATTGTAGCCCTCCAGGCCGGCCTTCCCGATACAGTGCCCGGACAAACCATAAACCGCTTCTGTTCATCTGGTTTGCAATCCATTGCCATAGCTGCTGAAAGAATAATGTGCGGCTTTGCCGATATTATTATAGCAGGAGGGGTAGAGAGTATGAGTATGGTACCCCTGGGTGGAAATAAGATGGCGCCAAGTCCCCAGTTGGTTGAAGATAATATCGAAACTTTCACGCCCATGGGCATTACTGCTGAATTTGTTGCCCAGCGCTTTAATATCTCAAGGGAAGACCAGGATAATTTCAGTCTGAAAAGCCACCAGAAGGCAGCAGCAGCTACTGAAGAAGGGCGTTTTAAAGACGAAATTGTCCCCCTCAAAATTGTCGAGCGTGAAGTTGATGCTCATAACGAGATTGTCGAAAAAGAGAAAACCTTCGCAGTGGACGAAGGAATACGGCCAGATACCAGCCTGGAAGCACTTTCCAAGCTACGACCGGCCTTCCACGTCAAAGGAACTGTAACCGCCGGCAATTCCTCCCAGACCAGCGATGGTGCGGCGGCAGCTGTAATTATGTCCAAAGAAAAAGCCCGAGCCCTGGGTTTAAAACCACTAGCCCTGTTTAGGGGATTCAGTGTAGCAGGTTGTCCACCTGAAATTATGGGAATCGGCCCGGCGGTAGCTATTCCAAAACTAATGAAGCAAACCGGTATAAAAATCGAAGACATTGATCTGGTCGAATTAAACGAAGCTTTTGCTTCCCAGGCTCTTTACTGCATCCGCGAACTGGGCCTTGATGAAAAGAACGTCAATGTTAACGGCGGGGCAATCGCCCTTGGGCACCCGCTGGGTTGTACCGGAGCCAAGTTATCTTCTACCCTGCTGCATGAAATGAACAGGCGCGAATCGCGTTACGGAGTCGTTTCAATGTGCATCGGGGGCGGCATGGGTGCAGCCGGGTTATTTGAGCGAGCATAAACATAATGCATTGTTGAAAAACAGCCACTCTATTTAATGTATAGCCAGCCTAACAAACCGGCACTGTGCTTAATCAGAACATGTTAATGTGATATGATTATAGTACAGTGCCGGTTTATTATTACCGGTAAGCGGATTCTTAAAGATAAAACCGTTCTCGGCGTTAATAAACTGCATTTTGACACCTGCGGAATATCACTCTTTTCAGTTTTTGCTCTATAGATTAAAGCACGACAAAACAAGGCAGGTTTATAATCTAAATTGAAGATGATCCTTGAAAGCCTGGGTAATCAAAAAATTAAAAATAAACCTGTAAATAAAGCTAGCTAAGGAGGACGAAATGACAACTTTTGAAGAACTGCAAAACAGGATTAATAAACTACAGTCTGCCATGCAAGAAAAAGCAATAGGCGCAGCATTAATAGTCGAGCGGGCCAATTTATTTTATTTTAGTGGCACCGCCCAAAACAGCCACCTTTTTGTTCCAGCCGAAGGAGATCCGATATTATTCGTAAAAAAATCTTTAACCCGGGCCCAGCAAGAAAGCGCCCTTAAGCATATCGTACCATTTTCAAGCTGGGAAGCACTGGCTAATTGTATCCATGAAAAAATTACTCCTTCTTCACCAATCGGGATCGAGATGGATGTCTTGCCGGCAAATCTTTATTTTCGATACCAGGAAAAATTACCAAATTACCGGCTAGTTGACCTTTCAAAAATAACCCGTCAGATCCGGTCCATCAAATCTGATTATGAAATCGGGCAGATGAAAGAAGCAGCCCTGGTTAACAAATCAGTTTTTAACTATGCCCGGGACACTATTAAGGAAGGAATGACTGAAGTGGAGTTGGCGGGGCACCTTGAATTCCATGCCCGCACCCTGGGGCACCAGGGCGCAGTAAGGATGCGTGGTTTTAACCAGGAGCTCTATTATGGCCATATCTTAACCGGTGAAAATGCCGCAGCTATCTCATTTTTTGATGGTCCCACCGGCGGAAGTGGGCTTAACCCTTCTTTCCCCCAAGGTGCCGGTGTATCATTAATAAGGAAAAATGAGCCAATCTTGATCGATTTCGTCAGTGTACTGAGAGGTTACATGGTTGATCAAACCCGCATTTTTTGTTTAGGATCACCCCCCCTGCACCTGTTGAAAGCTCACCAGGTAGCCATAGAAATTAAAAATGCTTTAGCTGAAACTGGAAAACCTGGTCTAAAATGCGGTGAACTCTTTACTAAAGCCTCTGCCATGGCCGCTAAAGCAGGCCTGGCCAACCATTTTATGGGTTATGTAGAAAAAGTTAATTTCATCGGTCATGGCGTTGGCATCGAACTGGATGAATTACCGATTATAACACCGGGTTATGATCAAGCTCTAATTGAGGGGATGGTTTTTGCTTTAGAACCTAAATTTATATTTCCATCAGAGGGAACCGTTGGTATTGAGGATACTTTTTTAGTTGGTCCTGATGGCTTGATCCAGTTAACAGAATTTGACGATGAAATCCAGAATCTTTAAGTAAAAAAATAGCACCCCCTGATTCCATAAAAAGCAGCTACAAAACAGCGGGTGCTTATTTCTATATTAACAGGTAGAGCCGACCGGCTCTTTATGTAATTATCAGCCACCTCCAGGCACACAACCGGAGATCACAAGCAGGCTAAACATGGTCATAGCTACAATTGCAATTGTTATATAGCGCATTAATAAACTCCTTTCAATTGATTTATATTATTAATAACACAACTGCGTGTTATTAGCAATATTAATCGACAAAAGCCATGCAAGGGTTCTTGATTTTTTCGCAGGTTATTAGTAAACCGCCATATTATGCAAATCAGATTATGTTAACACTCTGGCCATTAAAGATTTTTTTTTGTAAGGATATCAGCACTTTAAAAAAGGCAAATACCTGTTCTGTCAACAGTATGCACAGAGTTATCCACAGGAACAGGCCGACTTAATCGTTTCAAGATCACCTTATCCACAAAATCCGCATTAAGTCACCATAATATTAAGTCTTTTTTTGACAGAAAAGATGGCATAATAATTGATTGAGAACCTGGTTTTATAAAAAATGTGTGCGTGGCCTGGTTATAAGCTTGGCGAAATAAAATAAGCCTGGAAAATTATCAAAATATAGGGAATTAGAAGAGCTGTTCAAGAAATCTAAAGGGATAAACAATGCAAGTTATCTTGTTTGTAACCAATTAATTATCCTTACTGGATATAATTAAAGGATTCAAAACGTTGCTTAAAAATCAGCTTTTAAGAAAAAACTGATGAAAGCTTTGCCCGGGTCATCAAAAAGTTTTTGGCAAACAGTATAATGCAAAATATCATGTTATATTTAAAAATATGCAGATCAAAAAAGGGAAAATGGATTAATTAGCGAATATGAGTTAATGGATAATTACCATTACTTTATTAAGGAGGCATCAGCATGGAAGTCAAGGTAAATGATGATTGCAGTGCATGCGGTATTTGTGAGGATATTTGTCCCGATGTTTTTGAATTAGGAGATGAAATAGCAGAAGTTAAAGTTAATCCAATACCTGCTGAACATGAAGATAGTGTCCGTGAAGCAGCTGAGGAATGTCCTACCGAGTCCATAGAGATCTCCTGAAAAACTAACATCAACCTTGAACAAAACCCG
Organism: Syntrophomonadaceae bacterium; assembly: GCA_003558195.1. Classification (GTDB taxonomy): domain Bacteria; phylum Bacillota; class Dethiobacteria; order DTU022; family DTU022; genus B1SED10-74M. The sequence continues at coordinate 3,059 of PWMM01000267.1, read as the reverse complement.
CTCTAGAGCGGGTTTTGTTTTTTGTAATTCTCTTGCCTGTTTTAAGAAAGTTAAAACTTTGCTTGTTTGCTCTTCTATAATTGCTGATATAAAAAAAGTGAAGGCCAGGTTGCAACTATGAAAGCATAGATGAAGGAGTTTTTTTCAAGATCGACGAATTAGATTATAAAGACGTTATGAAATGTTTGGAGGGAAAACCTTGAAACTGAAAAATCTGATTGAGCCTCTATCCATATTAGAAGAAAAACTCTTTCCCGGGACAATTGCTGCTGAAGAAGAGATCCGGGGATTGGCTTACCACTCAGGTAAGGTTGAAGAAGGGTTTTTATTTGTTTGTCTCAAAGGTTATAAAACTGATGGCCATCTTTATCTAGAACAGGCAAAGTCTAATGGAGCAGTTGCTGCCGTGGTTGAAGAAATCCGGACAGATATCAATATATCCCAGTACCGTGTAGCCGACAGCAGGGCAGCCCTGGCCGCCATGGCTGATCATTTTTATGATCATCCCTCCTCCAAGCTTCACGTCACCGGAGTAACTGCAACCAATGGCAAAACCTCCACTACTTATATGCTCAACGCTATCTATGAAGAAGCTGGTTTAAATACAGGCCTGGTCGGAACAGTAATCGTAAAAGCCGGTAGCTTAATCAGGGCAGCAGAACTAACTACACCTGAATCACTGGACCTTCACCACATTTTCCACCAGATGGTAGAGCAAAAAGTTTCCCATGCGGTAATGGAGGCTTCTTCATCAGGGCTTGAATTAAAAAGGATAGGGAGTATTGATTTCGATACCGTTGTTCTTAATAACATCAGCCGCGAGCATATCGATTTACACGGTTCTTTCGAGTCCTATTTCAAAGCTAAAGCAGGGTTAATCCGCAAAGCTAAAAAAGGCAGCTGGGCTGTCTTAAACCTGGACTGCCCTTACAGTGCTTCATTAAGAAGTGAAACCGCAGCCCGGGTATTAACTTACGGCCTTAAGAACAGGGAAGCAGACTTACTGGTTAGCGAACTTGATTTAAGCACCGGCAGGGCCCGGTTTAAAGTTGAAATCCTAAAAAAAGAACCGGCAGAAATATTTGCCGGTTGCCCTGGATCCTTTACAGTGGAACTCTCCGTTTTAGGTTTGCACAGCGTTTACAATGCCATGGCCGCAATCCTGGCTGCCCTGCTACAAAAAATCCCTGTTACCGTGATCCAAAAAGCCTTACAAGATTTTCGCGGGGTGGAAAGGCGATTCGAACTCATCTTTGAAGATGATATTAAAATAATTGATGACCATTTTGCCAATTACGGCAATATCAACGTTACTTTAGAAACCCTGCAGATGATGCACTATAATAACCTGCACCTGGTCTATGCGATCAGGGGTGGAAGGGGCGTTACCGTCAACCGGGAAAATGCTGAAGGGATTGCTGAATGGGCTCCCAGGCTGGGTTTAAAAAAAGTAATCGCTACAACCAGTTGTTCTCATACCGAAGAAAAAGACCTGGTTACTGAAGAAGAACTGACCGTTTTTAAAGATGTTATGGAAAAAGCTGGACTTGCAGTAGAATTGTATCCAGAACTGCCCGACGCCGTTGCCCGAGGTTTGGATAATTCCGGCCCGGACGATGTTATATTACTGGCAGGCTGCCAGGGCATGGATTACGGAGCATCGGTTTGCCTCGAACAAATCCATTTGCTAAAACCACACCTGGCTAAAGAAAAGGTCTTTGCCGCCCTTAAAAACAGGGTGGCAGGTGTTTAAGCCTTACGATATACTATTAGTACTTAATGCCGCCTGAAGCAAAAAGATACAGGCTTTATTGCTACAAGTTTGCTTGTTTTAAGCTTCTTTAATCTCCACGCCGCCCATAATGGACCGGGCCTGGATACGGACTATTTTGCTGCTATCTTCCTGAATATTACTTTCAATTTTACGACCACCAATCAAACCACCATCATCATAATCCATAAAAGCTACCCCACCAAGAAAAGCATTGCCGTCATAAACTACAGCCATGCCGCGCGGTATCTTTACATCAATACCGCCCATAATTGCAGTTAAATCTATGACAGTTTCTCCCTCCTCAATCTCAGCCGACCGTAAATCCATTTCAATCCCGCCCATGAAGGCAAAATAGCTGCCGCTTTCAAGTTTCCAGGGCTCTGAACCACCAACTTTGGCCCCTCCCATAAAGGCAAACCGACCGCCGCTGGCCGAACTGAAAGCTCGACCGCGTAAAAAACTGAATCCTATCAAGATCAAGATGATGGGCCAGAGCAAGTTCCAAAAGATGCTGATGTCCACGTAAAACAAGTCCAGGTTACGTCCTAAAAAGATCACTCCCACTGCTATTGCAAGCAAACCGGTTACAAATTGACCCCAGGAGAAAAAAACTCTCTGCTCCCCTGCAGCAGAAGTAGATCCAAAAGAACTAATTACCCAGTTCAAACCGAACACCAGGGGGATAACCGGCCAGAATCGAATAATCAGCCTGACATCAACATCAATCCCCTCAACGAGATTGTTTAAAAGCAAAAGCACCCCGACCACCGTAATAATTAACCCCAGAATAAACCTGCCACTAACAAAACGCATCTATTTAACCTCCATCAAATATAGAATACCAGTAAACATCTTTAGGCCTTTACTTATGAAGCCTTGCCTTAATTTGGCAAGACTCTAAGAAGTGATCCTGGAAACGCCAACGTAAACTAGGTTTATAAGAGCACTTTTTGAAAGCCAGTTTTTTATGGAACTGGCTCATCAAGGTTAGGATATTGACAACCAGATTATAACATAGATATCAAAAAAACAATTAATTGATCAAAAAAAGGCAATGATATGAAACTGCCTGCCAGGTTTTTAGCGTTGACTTTTCAAAAGGCGCATGCTAAAATTAACAGCGCAACAATTTAACTTTAAACTATGCGGTGGGTGTAGCTCAGGCGGTTAGAGCGCCAGGTTGTGGCCCTGGAGGCCGTGGGTTCGAGTCCCATCACTCACCCCAATGCTGGGGCGTGGCCAAGCGGTAAGGCACGGGATTTTGGTTCCCGCATGCGCAGGTTCG
>PWMM01000096.1 GCA_003558195.1 Syntrophomonadaceae bacterium | reverse complement strand
GGAGCCGCTTTTTAGCGCCTTGCCCTGGTAGTTGTAGGTAAGATTGAAGGTTTTTTAAGGCAGGTTAATTTTAGGTTAATATTTTAGAGGATTGTTGCCAGAATTTAACGAAATGCTCTGGTAAAGAGGTGTGGATGAAGTGATAGGACGTTTTCTCCATCGGTTTCGAAAAGATGATTGTGGTGCTGAAATGCTTGAATTCGCCATTGTCATACTCCTTTTACTGGTATTTATATTCGGCATAATCGAGTTTGGCTGGATATTTAACGGCTATATTACTCTTGAGGCTGCAGCCAAGGAGGGAGCTCGAGTTGCCATCATTGGGGCGAGTGATCAAGAGATTGAAACAGCTGTAAAAAGACAAGCCTTCACTTTTATTGACAGTGAAGATTTTATAGATGATATCGTTATCGGAACTAGGACTGGTCATGAAGCATCAGTAACTGTTACAGCGAAACTTCCGCTTTTAACTGGCTTTTTCTTTTTTATTGATAACCCTTTTGAAATGAAGGCTACAGCATTTATGCTGCAGGAAAGTTAGTGATAGTAAGTGATAGTTAACTAATCTTGATATTGAAATAGCCACAGAGGAGTGAAAGAGGTGGCAAAGAATTTTTTCCGTCGGTTTAAGATAAATGATCGTGGTGCATCCCTAATAGAATTTGCACTAGTTACTCCATTACTTCTTGCTCTCGTAATGGGCATTATAGAATTTGGCTGGGTTTATAACGGTTACATTACCCTTAATGGTGCAACCAGGGAAGGTGCGCGAATTGCTGCTATATTTAAAATACTTCCGGGTGAAGAGGGTTATACTGGTTACATAGAAGATGAAGTACAAAAACATGAAACTAATACTTTGCAAATCAATGATATAAGAATAATACCTATAGCCGAAGGGCAAGGTAATAATGCAACAAAACGGGTTAGAGTTGAAGTAGATGGTTCAATAAGTTTGCTTTTGGGGGGTATTCCATTTATTCCTATTGAAGACCCTTTCGATCTTTCCGCTCAAACAACGATGCGTCTTGAATAAATTGATTGATTCTTGTTTATTATTTTTTAGGGGGCGATAGTTATGAGAAGACTATCCAGGCTCATCAGATTATTTCGGCAAGACGAGAAGGGTAATGTATTAATTATAGTAGCGGCTGCTTTAATTTTACTGATGGGTATGACAGCTTTAGCTGTTGATGTGGGCGGTCTATACGGGACCAGGCGGCAAGCGGTGAATGCTGCAGATGCCGCTGCGTTGGCAGCTGCATTAGAGAGAAGAGAGGACAGTGCTACAGCAGAAGCCGTAAAATATGCAAATGAAAACTATAATGCCACACTGGAAGGTATAGTATTTACATATCCCCCCGGTCCCGGTCAAGGCCCAAGCCAAAACCCCGGTCAAGGCCCAGGAGGTCCCCCCAGCCAACCCCCAGGTAATAATAATGACGATGGTCGGATTACCACTGTGCTAGTTTCCAGGCAGTTTAATTTCAGTTTTGCCCGGGTGCTAGGGTTTGATGAAACCAATGTCTATGCTATGGCCAGCGTGCAAAGAGGTGTTGGTAACGGTTTGGTGCCCTTTATCCTACAAGGGTTTCCCTGTTACTGTTGTTTTCCAGATCCTTTTACATGTCCTGATTGCGATCCTGATGGTTCTTTGGGTGAGTGCGATTGCGTATGTCCTTGTACAGATACCGATAATAATGATAATGGTTGCGATTGTGAAGGAGAATGCATTTGCCCAGAAGGTGAATGCGATTGTATAGAAGGTGAATGCAATTGCCCTGAACCTGAAAATGTGGAATGTGGCATTTGCAAACAAGGTTATGAAGACAAAGTTTGGAAGGTAAGAAATGAAGATGGGGTCTGTGCAAAACCTGGTGAAAACATGGTATTGAAGTTTAAACATCATGATGATGGCCATATAGGTCCTGGCAACTTTCATATTGTCCGGTTTCCTGATGATCAACCAGGTTTGCCAGCCACTTTAGTTAATATCGGGGGCGGATACAATGGGCCTCTGGAAAAATTATATTATGGTGAAGAACTTGATTCAATTGGAACGGTGGGAAATAGACCAGCTATCAGCAGTGCCTTGGAAAGCCGGCAAGCAATGGCCGATGATCCTCCTTGTTCATATGAAACCTTATATGAGAAATATCCAGATGATATCTACAGGTGCGATCTGGTCGTAGTTATACCGCTATTTAGAGATGCGGGAGCGGGAGCCGGTGCAACAGCAAGATTTGAAATTGTGGGTTACGCATCATTTCTTTTGGACTTTTCAGATGGCGTTGACGGGCATGAAGTGAAGGCTATTTTATTAGAATACCTGACCTTTGAGAGACTTCTTGAAATTTACGGGGAACAACTTGTCGGTTTTGTATACAGATTGATTGAAGATCCACCAGAGGCTAAAGAACAGTTATTGCAATTAATGCAATAAAAAGCTGCTTATGATTGTATTTTAAATTATATAATGTGTTCGAAGGCTCTAATTTAACTATCTTATCGGGCTGAATTAAATGTTGGCCTATTTCTATAGATATTCAAAATAATGTAATATTTTTTACTAAACTTTGTATAGCATATATTCAGCATGTTTTAAAGGAGGGTCAAAAACCTTGAAACTAAGCAAAGTCTTACTGGCAGCAGGCATAGTGCTGGGGCTTCTAACCGCCTTCTTCCTCTACACCTACCTCGAGT
>PWMM01000115.1 GCA_003558195.1 Syntrophomonadaceae bacterium | reverse complement strand
TATTCAAAAGATAGGGTTGTTCAATGGAAGACATTACAAACTACATGGATCAAAACACCCTTTTTAGAATGGTTGAGCAATATCAACCCCTTACTTGCAGTGCCCATGAAGCCAGGGTAAAAGATTACAGCTTGCAGTTATTTGATTTTCTTGCCCGGTATTATGATCTTAGTTCGGAAGAACGGTCTTTACTGGAAGCAAGCGCCTGGCTTCACGATATTGGTCACAAGGTATCTGCTCACAAGCATGACCTTCATACCTTTAGTATGATTACCAAAGATGAAGGCTTTAGCTTTCTTCCGGTCGAGTTAAGATCCGCGCTGGCCCTTATTGCCGGTGGACACCGTAAAAAGATCAACAAAGCGATAGCGAAGCACAACAAGGATGAGCAAAGGACAATATTCAAGCTTACCGCTATCCTCAGGGTTGCTGATGCCATCGATTATTACCGGAATGATGATGTAAAAATTACAGATATCAGCTGGTGTAAACAGGCTGTTTTACTGACCTTCAAAGGCAGCATGCTCGATCTTATCTTTGAGCGGATTGTAAAAAAAGGGGTTTTATTCGAGGAGGTTTTTGCACCGCTCTGCCTGGAAGCAATCAGAGAGGATTATTGAGCATTTTATAAGCGATTAGCCTCATGTTCACCAGGGAAAGCCCTCTTCGTTAAGGAAGCAGAGAATCCCTTGAAAAAATAGCTCGTGAATTTTTGACGTTAAAAGATAAATTATGCTATGATTATTTAATTATATTTTTCATATCGCAAAACGATTAATTCTAATAGGGCATTTTTCTATTAATAAACCGCTTAGTTGCCGGTAATAAAACCTGTTAGTAAAGGATAAAGAAGCTGGAGATGTATCAGTTATGGGTAAAAAAAAGGCAGCGAAAATTAAAAAAAAGGTTTTGTGCAAGCTCTGTAAAGATGATTGCCTGAAAAGTGACTTTGAAGAGTACGCAGAACTGGTCAGGGACTCTGCTTATATTTGCACCAAATGCGGGCGTGCTGCCAAAAACGATCAAAACCTCTGCAAACCGAAAGCTTTGAGCTAAGCAGCAAATGAAGGAGGTCTAGTATGGCTAACCGGATCTTAATTAAAGATGCAACTTTAGTCACCATGGATGAAAACCGGGATCAAGATCGAGGGATAGTGAATACCGGTGATTTGTATATCGAAAACGACTTGATTAAACAAATTACCTGCGGCATGGAAGTAACCCCGGAAGATGTGCAAATAATTTCAGGTAAAAACAAAGTTGTGATACCGGGATTAATCAACCTGCACAATCATGCTGCCATGACGCTTTTCAGAAGTTATGCCGATGATTATCCCTTGATGGAATGGTTGACCAAAAAGATTTTTCCCGCCGAGGCAAAACTGACTGAAGATGATGTCTACTGGGGCACTTCCCTGGCCTTACTTGAAATGATCCGGGGAGGGACAACCACTTTCGTTGACATGTATTATTACATGGAGCAAACCGCAAGAGCCTGCCAGGAAGCCGGTATCCGCGCTTTGCTTTCCCAGGTTTTTATTAACAGTGGAAATAATAAAGGTTTAAACAGTCTTGAAGATGCCATAGACTTTATCGAAAACTGGCAGGATGAGAATAACGGGCGCATCCAGGCTATTTTAGGGCCGCATGCGCTTTATACCTGCCCGCCTGATTTTCTAAAAAAAATGTTGAAAAAAACCGAGCATTTAAATGCGATTATCCATATTCATTTGTCTGAATCCAGGGGTGAAGTGGAAGAAACACTAAAAAATTACCAGAAAACTCCCGTTGCCCTGCTGGAAGAAATAGGTCTATTCGAACGAGATGTCATTGCCGGCCACTGTGTTCATTTAAATGATCAAGACATTGCAATATTAAGCTCGCGCGGTGTAGGGATCTCTCATAACCCCTGCAGTAACCTTAAACTGGCTAATGGTATTGCTCCCCTGAAAAAACTGCTTGATCACGGCGCCTGTGTCGGGCTGGGCACTGATGGAGCGGCAAGTAATAACAACCTTGACATGTTTGAAGAAATAAAGCTTTGTAGTCTGCTTCAAAAAGGTTTGTTAGAAGATCCAACTGCAATTCCTGCATTGGAAGCTTTTAAACTGGCTACCAGGGGCGGAGTAAAGGCCATTAAAAAAGAAAACTCTCTAGGTATCCTTAAAGAAGGCGCTAAGGCTGACCTGGCCATAGTTGATTTTAATAAGCCCCATTTGCAACCCCATAATGATCCGGTAGCTAACCTGGTTTATGCAGCCTCCGCCGGAGATGTTGAAACGGTAATTATAGATGGAAACATCCTGTACCATAAAGGTGAGTTCTTAACCATGGACCAGGAAAGAATTTATTATGAAGCAGCCAAGTGCTCTAAACGGTTGCGCCAGTAAAAAAGTAAGAGCAGCCCAATAATCTGCATTTAATTGGATTAGCGCTGTGAAAAATTACTGCACTCAGATATTTTTTCAAAAATCATTTCAAAGCAAAAAATAATGTAAAGCCGGGGTTAAGCGCCCCGGCTTTTTCACATTCCAAGCTTACTTCCTATTTTTATACTAATTTAGTAGCGATAATGATCAGGCTTAAAGGGCCCTTCCGGTTTTTTACCGATATAGCCGGCCTGCTCATCACTCATCCTGGTCAGTTTGGCACCGATTTTTTCAAGGTGCAAGCGGGCCACCTCTTCATCAAGCTCTTTAGGCAACCGGTAGACTGAACACTCGCGGTTGTTTTGAGCCAGGTCGATTTGAGCCATAACCTGGTTGGTAAAACTGTTTGACATAACAAAACTGGGATGACCTGTAGCGCAACCCAGGTTAACCAGACGCCCTTCAGCGAGCAGGATAATGCTGTGTCCATCAGGGAAAATGAATTGGTCCACCTGGGGTTTGATATTTACTTTTTTAATACCCGGGTAGTTTTCTAGTTCGTTAACCTGTATTTCATTATCAAAATGACCGATATTGCATACAATAGCCATGTCTTTCATTTTAGCCATATGCTCTACTTTGATCACATCACGATTGCCGGTTGCCGTTACATAAATATCGGCATGGGGGAGCGCATCTTCAATAGTAACCACCGAGTAGCCGGCCATGGCAGCTTGCAGAGCACAAATCGGATCCACTTCTGAAACCATGATTTTGGCTTTTAAGGCGGCCAGGGCTTCTGCAGATCCTTTTCCAACATCGCCAAATCCTGCAATGAAAGCTGTTTTACCGGCAATCATCACATCGGTGGCTCTTTTAATGCCATCAACCAGGCTTTCACGGCAACCGTAAATATTATCAAATTTAGCCTTGGTTACAGAGTCGTTAACATTGATAGCCGGGCATAACAGGGTTTCTTCTCTTTCCATCTGGTAAAGACGGTTAACGCCAGTAGTAGTCTCTTCACTAACCCCCCTGATTTCAGGAACCATGTTATGCCAGTAATTAGGATTGCTGGCATAAATATCTTTTAACAGTTTATTTACCAGCTGTAATTCTTTGTTTGTGGTTGGTTCATCTAAAATCGCCGGATTCTTTTCAGCTTGATAACCGCGATGGATTAAAAGTGTGGCATCTCCACCGTCATCAACTATCTGGTGGGGACCTTTATCCCCGGGCCAGTTGAGAGCTTTATGGGTGCACCACCAGTACTCTTCAAGAGTTTCGCCTTTCCAGGCAAAAACCGGCACCCCTTTGGGATCGTCAACGGTTCCTCCTTTTTCAGGTGGGCCGACCACTATAGCAGCTGCAGCCTGATCCTGGGTGGAAAATATATTACAGCTTGCCCAGCGAACCTCAGCTCCAAGCGCTACCAGTGTTTCAATTAAAACTGCAGTTTGAATGGTCATATGCAGGCTTCCAGTGATGCGCAGGTCTTTTAAGGGTTGATCCTGGGCATACTTTTCCCTGGTAGCGATTAGTCCGGGCATTTCCTTTTCTGCCATTTCAATTTCTTTTCTACCCCAGGAAGCCAGATTTAAATCAGCTACCTTGTAGTCAATTGCGGTTTTTTCACTCATTTTTTTATAAATTACCTCCTGTTTTGATAGTAAATCCTAACGCCATTCTTCTGCAAGAATGGCTTTGCGAAGATTATTACCCATCTCATCGTCAAATTGAGCCCCGGTTTGCCTGACAACCTGGGCGGCAACAAATGATGCCAGCTTACCGGCATCAGCATAGTTATAACCTTTAAGTAAACCGTATAAAAAACCTGCCGCATAGTTGTCACCGGCTCCGGTGCTGTCAACTGCTTCAACTGAATAAGCATCTACTATATGACATTCCCCATCAGTACATCCGATGCATGACCCGTCGGCACTATTCTTGATTGCCGCAATGACATTATTTTTGGCAAGCTCGCGTGAAGCTTTTTCAGGATCATCATAACCAAGCATCAATTTTGCTTCTTCACGATTTGCCAGCAAAACATCGACATTGTCTTTTATCATGCGGTTAAAGTCATCATAATGTCTCTCCACCACGAAAGGATCCGCGAGGTCAAAAACTACTTTGGTTCCAGCTTTATGAGCTGTTTTTATGGCCTCTAAAAGCGACTCCTTTTGATTATCAGTGTCCCACATGTAACCGGTGAAATATAGATAACGGGCCTTTTTTACCAAGTCATGGTTGACGTTCTGGGGCCCGAATTCGCGGCACGCCCCCAGCCTTGTGCTCATAGTTCTTTCATAGTCGGGGGTAACCAGCACTATACAGCTACCGGTATCAACCGGACTAAATGATAGATCGGAAATAACATTTTTTTCCTCCAGGCGCTGTTTATAAATTTCGCCCAGATCATCTTTACCTACCATGCCCGCCAGGGCAGTTTTAATTTCTAAAGCAGCCATCGTGATCATTGTGTTTGGGGCTGAACCACCGCAGGCATACTTTTTTTCATGTTTTTCGATATGTTTCAGGATGTTATTTCCTCTCTCAGTATCAATTAGGGTCATGGTCCCTTTATCGAGGGCAAGAGCCTGGATGTCTTCATCAGTAACATGAGCCAGGATATCGATTAAAGGGTTTCCAATGCCATATACTTCAATATTTTTATCAGCCATATTAATAATTGCTTCACTCCTTTTCCACTTTTAAGAGAACTACTAACCTGGCTTTCAATTCAGCAGCAGGCCTTAAAAACATTCTGGTTTTTAAACTGCTAATTTAACCTGTAAAGGTGTTTATTTGTGAGGCAGTCTTTAATAATCCGGGTTAATTTATGAAACTGTAGCAAAAAAGGCTCTTCATCTGGAGCCTTTGCATTGTTAGAACTATAGATGATCATTAAGTTTGACTGGAAAATAAAGTCTGATCTCCTTTTCTATATTTCCATGTTCTATAAGCAAATTAGCCTTATAATACGGGAAATCATTACTATAAAAGTATAACACCATACTTGTTTATAGTCAAATTTAAGAAGGGCATACAACTTTACGAGGGGCCTCTACCTCCTAACTGGAAGGATTTGTTCTCGCCGGAGATGAGGTTCGCCTATGTTATGAAATCTTTTTAACCAGTGTGGTCAGCTATTTCCAGATTATTACTTAACTGTTCGAAAATGGGCTTTAGGCGTTAGGGACACTGGTGGAGAGCGTAACACTAAGTCTTTTAGGTTTCGAGACTGTTCAGGTAGGCCAGGTAATCCTCGGGGGTGTCAATATCGCGTAACACGGCAGGGGTATCAACTTCTACATTATCCCTTTGTTTTGCATTGATACTCTTTAAGACAGTCTTTCCTCCTTCATCTCCTGATACTTTCATCAATTCAGGCCAGGTCCGCCTGTCAAAAAGCACAGGATTTCCTCTTTGTTCTTTATATACTGGACTGGTCACCAGGGCGAGTCGCTGCTGGTAATTCTCACAAAGAGTACGGTAAACTGCAGCAGGAATCGATGGCTGGTCAGCCAGGGCAAATAAAATGCCCTGGGTATCGGGATCAACAGCCTTTAATCCAGCTTTTAGTGAAGAGGCCATACCGGTTTGATATAATGGATTTTCCACAATCTCGAGCACTATATTTCCATGCTGCTTAAGTTTTGAACACTCCAGGCTCTCTTTCCACCCGGGAGCTACTACCAGGATGATTTTTTCGATTCCTGCCGCTATAATTTCGCCAAGGGTTATTTCTAGTATTGTTTTCTCTTTAACTCTAAGCGCGAGCTTTGCCTGACCCATCCTGGAAGATTGTCCGGCGGCAAGCACAACGCATGCAATCTTTGCTTTTGCTGTTTTATTAGTGAAGTTCAAAACTATTTTTACCGGATCAGTTTTTTGCCCTTCAGTGATAAGTAGTTTACCAGGAATAATATCATTTAAAGTATTTCCGATTAGCGAAGCGATCTTTAGTGCTACTTTTCCAGGAGAAGAAATCTGGTCAGCTTTATTGATAACCAGGCAGGCTAAAGCCCGGGGTGCCTGTTTTTTACCAAGATCGAGCATGTGGCAAAAAGCATCAGCCATAGTTTTTACTGTTATTTTTTCACTTTCCCTTATCCCTGTGCTCTTGCTAAACAACTCTAAACGATGGGTGTTTTCTGTTGTAAGAGCTTTACCCAGGGCATCTCCCCCCAGAATCGGAATGATATAGTGAGAATGCTCAGGTATGACCGGTTCATAATAATCATAGCCCTTTAAAGATTTTCCTTTAGCCCCGTCTGCTTCTACTAAAATAGTGTACTTTAAGTGTTGATACAGAAAGTCGATCAAGTATGGATCAACACCTGCAACTTTTCCACCCGGCAAAACTGCGCTCCCAAGAATTGCCACATCATTATCTTTTAAATGTGTAGCTATTTTTTTCGCAGTTTGCTCCGGGCTGGTATTTTGCAGAATGATTTTTCCAGGCGGCTTATAAATTTTTGTGGTTGTGGTAATAATAATCTTCTGCCTGGCGGATTTCAATTCAGAAGCAAGTTTCTTTAGCAGGGTAGTTTTTCCACCGGCACCGTAAAAGGCAACAATGGCAGGAAATTCAAGTCCTAATGCTCCCTGTAAAGTTTGTTTTTGCATAAAGGATCAACCCTTCCAGCTGACCTTAATAATAATTAGCCTTTAACCTTAACCAAGGTCAATATGCTTGCTAATTACTCTGGTTCCATTATATTATAATGGAACTGATTAAATTTGTAATTACTGCCAGGCAAGGAGGTTTTAAGCGTGGACAGTTCCCTTTTAAAAGATTTAAAGGTGCTCGATTTGACCAGGGTCCTGGCCGGACCATTCTGCACCATGCAGCTGGCTGACCTGGGTGCAGAAGTTATTAAAGTCGAAAATCCGCTCAGCGGAGATGATGCCAGGTATTTTGGACCTTTTATCGGTGGGCAAAGCGCTTATTTTTTGAGCTTGAACCGTAACAAAAAAAGTATAACCCTCAACCTGAAAAGCACCCGGGGCCAGGAAATCTTTAAGCACCTGGTTGCAAAATTTGATGTAGTAGTAGAAAACTTTCGGCCGGGTACCATGGAGAAAATGGGGCTTGGATACGAAGAGCTTTGCACCATTAACCCCCGGCTTATTTATGCAGCCATTTCCGGTTTCGGATCGACAGGTCCGGACCGTTACAAACCAGCCTACGATATTGTAATCCAGGGCCGCGGAGGGATAATGAGTATTACCGGCCAGGAGAATAGCTCTCCAACCAGGGTCGGCGCCTCAATTTCTGATATCACTTCCGGGCTTTTTGCAGTGATCGCCATTCTTTCGGCCTATATCGAAATGCTGAAAACCAGCCGTGGTAACAAAGTTGATATTTCCATGCTTGATTGCCAGGTCGCCATTTTAGAAAATGCTATCGCCAGGTATGTAGCAGAAGGAGTTATTCCCCGGCCGATTGGCAACCGCCATCCTTCAATTACTCCATTTACTACTTTTAAAGCCGCAGATCAATATATTATTGTAGCTGCTGCCAATCAAAAGTTATGGGAAAAGTTATGCCTGGCAATCAAAAAACCTGAACTGCAAGAGGATCACAGGTTCAAAACTAATGATTTGCGAACAAAAAACTGGGATCAGCTGGAACCCGTTTTAAGTGAAGCTTTTGCCATCAGAACCGCAGAACACTGGTTAAACTGTTTAGAAGATAAAGGCATACCCTGCGGCTTGGTTCATGATATACCGGATTTGCTTGCAGATGAGCAGGTTAAAAGCAGAAAAATGATCAGGGATATCCCTTTAACACCGGGTTCTTCGCAAACGGTTAAAATTGCCGGCGCCCCTTACCATTTTGCCCATCCACCTGGTGATCATTTTACATCCGCTCCCGACCTGGGGCAGCATACAGAAGAAGTTTTAAAAATATATACCGGCTTAGATCAGGTAGAGTGCAGAAAATTAAGGAATGAAGGCTTTATATAACCTTTTTTATTACCTTTAATAATGCTTATTTGTGTTACCCTGTACTGGCGGGCCATTTATTAATAAAAGCCGGTTATTCCATGGTAAGTCCAGCTAAATTCCCCTTATTTTTTACCTCTTTTCTTTTTTAGCCTGACAGAGTATAATGATAAGGCAAACATAAGTTCGCCAAACAGGTGGTCAGCAACCATGCAGGCTAAAGTTATTTTTCTGGCTGATATGGAAGCATTTTATGCCGGGGTAGAAATGAGTCAAAATCCGACCCTGCGCGGCAAACCGGTAGCCGTTTGCGGCGATCCGGCCCTGCGTCACGGGATTGTTCTTGCCGCCAGTCCTGAAGCGAAAGCTTTCGGCATCAAAACCGGGCAGCCGGCCTGGGAAGCCAGGCGCATGTGCCCCTGGGTAGTTTTTGTCCATCCTCATATGCAGAAATATATCGACTACTCCCTGCACATAACCAGGATCTTCGAACAATACACTGACCGGGTTCTCCCTTACTCGATCGATGAACAATTTTTAGATCTTAGCGGGTGTGAACACATCCTCGGCTCACCGCGAACAATTGCCGCTAGCATAAACAGGCAAATTTGGGAAGAAACAGGTATTCGCTGCCGTATCGGCATGGGTGAAAACCTGCTCCAGGCCAAAATGGCCTGTGACTGCTTTGCCAAAAAAAGCCGGGAAGGTTTTTTTGAATTGAACAGCGCCAACTATAAACGCCACACCTGGCAACTGCCGATCGGTTCTTTATTCGGGGTGGGTCATCGCATGGAAAAAAGTTTTCACCGGATGGGAGTGCGGACCATCGGCCACCTGGCCGGGCTGCCCCGGGAGATGCTGCGCCGCCGCTGGGGAATCAACGGCGAGGTGCTGTGGCTAAACGCCCGTGGCATTGATTATTCCCGGGTAGAACCGGAAGTGATCAGTGAACAGAAAGGCATTGGCCATACTGCCACCCTGCCCCGGGATTATCGCAAGCAGGCTGAAATTGAGCTGGTCCTTTTGGAAATGACCGAAGAAGTCTGCTCCCGAGTTCGCCGGCACAGCAAATTAGGATCTACGGTTCATCTTTACTGCAAGGGAGCTGATTTTGATTACCCCACCGGGTTTTCACGGCAAAAAAAATTGCCTGACCCGGCAGCTACAGCAGCAGAAACTTACCCCACTGTTCTGCACCTGTTCCGAAAACACTGGGATAAAAAACCAGTGCGGGCAGTGGGAATCAGTTTAAGCGGCTTAACCTCTTATCGACAGCTCCGTTTTGCCTTTTCAGGCTACAGTATAAAAGAAACAAACCTGGACGAAACCATCGATACAGTGCGCAAGCGCTTTGGTAAAACCAGCATCTTCAAGGCTGCTTCGCTTACTGCAGGGGCCCAGTTCTTACAACGGGCTGATAAAATCGGAGGGCATGACTCATGAGCAAAAAAATGAGCCAGCAATTTGCCTGCAGCAAAATGATGCTTCCAGAGCATCGGGGCAGCTTACAGGAAAAAGCTGCCCGTAACCGCCGGCTAGAGGAAAACAGCCACCCCGAGCTTGACGAGCAAGAACGGCAACGGCTGCAAATGATCTTTGAGCAAGCTTTAACCGGCCGCAGGGCTTTAAAAGTAACCGTGCTCACCGGAAATAATGGCCGGGATACTTTCAGCGGAATTCCTTTGCGCAGTGATTCTACCAGCGGTACAATCATCTTCGACCCCGGTTCCGGACAGACCAGGTCGGTCAGGGCAGTTGACATTCTTTATCTTGAAGCGGCGCATTACAGTTAAGCTTTTGGCGGGCCTGGAATACTAAACCTTCTACCATTTCATCACGGTTGGCATTATCTTTACCATCATAATAAACCGTAACCATGGGAATTCCCAGTTCATCCTGCAGCTTACCCTGCTGAGCTTCAACAACTGAACTGGGCATGCAGGTAAAGGGGGCTACAAAAATGGCCCCGGTAACCCTGTCCCGGCTGCTAAAAGCGGCAGTCCGTCCTATAGTCATAGGCGGTTCTCCACCATAATGCCTGGAAACATATTGCGCTGCATGTTCCATTATATCCCAGGGAGCCGGTTCGTGAAGATCGGTAAGTAGCGGACCGGCAGCATTTTCCAGGGCTGCTTCATCCCGGTACGATAGGTTAACCAAAACACCGTATAGCTTTTCTTTAATATAGTCGGATGGCTTACGGTTAAGCCGGAAAGCCTGCCGGGCTTCATGGTAATCGATAAAGATAGTATAAGTAAATATTTCGGTAACCGGTGCCAGGCAGACCTCTCCCCCGGCTTCTTCAATTTTTCTGATTACTTCCTGGTTGCAGCGCTCGTCCATGCGGACGTAAAATTCACCACCTAAAAGGATCCTTGGTTTAACCGTGTTCTTGTCAACCGGGACCTGGCCAAATTCCTCGGCGGCATCCTTGATCAGGCTTTCCAGCGGTTTTCTATAGCTGCCGCTAAAGCGGCTCAGCAAGGGAACTTTAAAGCTTTCTACCATTGAC
>PWMM01000051.1 GCA_003558195.1 Syntrophomonadaceae bacterium | reverse complement strand
CTGGCTTTAATTATACCGTATTCGATGCCAGCGTGCTGACGATCAACGATGTACATGGTGTCGATATGTCTCCGGACAACTGGTTGAATCAGATCGACATCGTATCGAAGAAACCAAAGGGAGCTGTCAGTTTCCAAGATGGACAGACCGTCCTTAAGTTCTTTGAGCAGGCGGATGCCAGTACCCTCGCGCACGAGATGTCTCACATATTCCGCCGGACAATGCCTGACCATATGCAGCAAGAAGCAGCTCGCTTGTATAAGGTTAAGCAAAATAAAGAAACAGGTGAGTACGAGTGGACTCGAGAGCAGGACGAACAATTTTCTCGTAACTGGGAACGCTGGCTCCATGACGGTGGGCCTATCGACCATCAGGAAGTTCGCACATTCCAGCGCTTCCGTAACTGGATGATGGAGATATACGCACGGAATAAGGCTGCGATTGGTGAAGATCTCTCAGACTCGCATAAGGCATTGTTCGATAGTATGCTTGATACTGTTATACTGGAGATCAACAGTGAGACAGGATATAAGAGGACGTCTAAGCTCGCGTACTACTTCGAGTGGTTCTTCGACATCTTTGATATAGAAGCCCGCTTTGATAGAATCGGCGCACCTGATACCGGCTTTAATGTGAAGAATCAGTACTCCATTGAAGCAGTGTATGAGCATGAGGGTGCGGATGTTGTGCTTCGAATGGCACGCAACGTTCGAACGGATGCTATCAAGGATGCTGAGTCTGTATTGATGGCAGAGAGTCAGTCGAAAGTTGATGAGATATTGGCTAAGCCACCTGAGCAGCGGACAGATATCGAGAACAATGCGCTCATACTCCGGGAATATCTGGATAAGAGTAGAGATGAGTACGCGGCAAGGGGTGTTCGCATGGACTTCCGGAACCGACTGCTTGCAGAACTCCAAGAGAAAATTGACCTGGCTGAGACAACCGGGCAGCAAGAGACGTACAGAGAGTTGATGGAGCAGTTGAGCGATATGCAAGACATCTCCTACGTACACATCCCGGTCATGTTCTGGCTCCGACAGAATATTGAGAAGAAGCCTAAGGCTGTTGGTAAGGCGATGATTGATCTGCTCGGTCCGAGGCGGAAACGTCAGACTCCTACGATTGCTGACCTCATCGAGGCGGGCGTCCGGCATCGGGAGGCAGTGCGGAGTGAGGCGCAGGGCTTGCTTGACCGTGGGAAGATTACAAAGGGTGAGTTCAATAAGCGTATAAGAGAAGCGGAGAGGAATACTGTTAATAAGGAGGATGTTCGCTCCCGGGATATTATAGCATCATATGCTAAGCAGAAAGGTCGTGACTTTGCACTGCTGAACATCCGTCAGGCAGCCTTCGATGAGGGGCTTGTCATCCCGAAAGATGCAGGTCCAGCACCGCCTGGCTTCCGCGCAGCTCCGATGCATATGCGTATGTTTAAGAATTATAATGTGCATGATGTACTGCTCGATTTCATGACGAACCAGAGTGTAGGCGGTATGAATAACATGATGGGTCGGCAGGTGACGGCGAAGATACTCCGCGCCATTAACATCACTAAGATGTGGGCGTTCTGGAACCCGTTCTTCCTTCCGATGTACGACGTTATTCAGGCGCACATGAAGGGTACTATCAACGTCATGCGTCCATTTAAGACAGGTAAGCAGTTGTCTACTGCATTTCAACAAGTACTGGACAATGCTCCGGAGCACGTCATTGCAAAGGGTGAGGGACTCAGCTCCACACCATTTAATAATCCGTTGGAACAGATCGGTCAGGCATTCGACATTGCGGCAAGGACACGGCATCTCCCACATGATGGTAGTGCGAAGAAAGCATTCTCATACGCCCTTGCCCGGGGAGAGCACGCGCTTGCGGATATTGTAGAGAAGACATTTGGAGACCCGAAGATGGGAGTACCGGAACGGACTGGTCAGATGCTGTCTCAACTTATGGGAGTACGACCCTTTGTACGCAATTTCTATGAGATGTCGTGGTCACTCGCATGGTTCCTTGATACGACCGTTCGGCAAGCATCTTATAATCACTTCCGGGAACAGGGATATACACCACGTGAATCTGCGCAATCGGCAGCACAAATACATGGCGACTATGCCAGTGTGCCGCCACGGACACGGAAGAAGCTCAATGCTGTCTTATTCACTCCGACCTTCAAAATCGCAATGGGTAAGTGGTTGGCAGATTCTGTACGGAGTACCGGTAATGTGCTTGCGCAGGATGCTACAAATCAGCAGAAGGACGCCGCTATTGTTATCATGCGGACTATGGCAATATTAGGGGCGTTCGATATGCTCATGACGTCGCTTGACTGGGAACGGGATGAGTGGGGACGTCGCTACGTCACGACAGTAGACACGCCGACAGGACCTCGAGAACTTGCTATCAACTGGACAGGACCATTCAACTTGTTCTTGAAGTATATACAGAGAGCACAAGCAGCTGCCGGACCAGAGGTATCAAATCCTATACGCCGGTTCATACACGGTAACTCTTGGGAACTCACACCCATGTGGCGCATTGCGAATTCTGTTCTTAACAATCAGACGCCGGGCAATGAGAAGATCTGGATGGTGACAGACGACGACTGGGTTAAGTTCGCCAAGGGCGCTTCATTCATTGGGACATCAGCTCTTAATGTTCTGCAGAACCTCGCAGGTGAGGAGGCGTTCGGACAAGAGGGCGCAGAGTTGTTTGCAGAAGAATACGGAAAGCTCTGGGGAGCCATTACCGCTCCATTCGTATTCAAGTACTCCCGTCAGCCATCGGACATTCGCTTCGAGTCGCGTCTCCGTACTATTGAGTCTATCATGGAGGAGGAGATAATGGCTACTCAACTCCTTGATGAGATCGTGAAGAGAGGTCGTGACCCGCAGGAAGTTATACAGGCTTAAATAAATGGTGACTTCCCGTTCGGCACATCTCTTGAGGGTAGGAGTGAGAATCTTATGCGGCGGATACAGAGACTAATATGGCAGTGGGAGAATGAGCACTACAACCCGTATGACGAGGAGTTTACGCGGAGACAGCGGGAAGTGCTCCAACGTGATACGCGGGATGTAGAGGCTGAACAGGAAGACGCTTGGGACAGACTTTTTCGGGAATAGACTATGGCACGGCACCTTGAAGATAATACTCGTGAGTACTTGATACTACACACCTTGGCGTTTGACGGGGACGCAGACATTGCGGAAGTGCGTAGGTGGCATCAGCAGAGAACACCTCCATTCCGAGATGTCGGGTATCATTACTTGATAAGAAGGAACGGGCGGCTCGAGATCGGACGACAGGAGAACGAGTTCGGTGCTCACTGTATTGAGATGGGGATGAATAGACGTAGTCTTGGCATAGCGTTTGAAGGGCACGGAGATAACGCTGTCTGGACGGATGCGCAGTGGGCTACGATACGCCGTCTCTTCTCGTTCATGAACCTGAAGTACGGCATACCGCCTGAGAATGTTCTCGGTCACCGGGAGACAGGCGCACCAAAGACCTGTCCCGGCACAAAGATAGATATGAAACAAGTCCGTAGCGCACTCGCCGGACTGCTGAAAAGACACGCTATCATATGAAAGACTCCATTGTTAAGAAGATAGTATGGGCACTATTAATAGCGATAGGTCTTATTGTACTATTATTCGGTTAGAAGCATACGACCTATCACAGCCGTATGCACGGGTCTCATGTCCACTGAGCCAATTTAAAGGGGAAACCGGGCGACAATAGCAAATCCACTATTAACGTCAACGCGGTCGTCAATAAGTCAAAGAACCAAAACTTTGGTGAAAATCGTCACAATAGTTATACATTTCGTTTCTCCCAATCTGGATTATACGTGATGATGGCGTTACCTTGATCGTACTTGCAAAAGCCTACCTGTTGCAGGGACGCGATCAGGGAGGAGAACTCCTTTATATCCTCTATATCTGCCATGTAACGCCGGTATAGTTCGTTGCTACTAATCTCTTTCTCAAGCGAGACAGTCGCCATCAACTTATTCATGACCTCTGCCTTACTGGAGCGTCCCATACCTCGGAACGTGTTGAGCATCTTTTGTTCTGTTCTGTGTAGCAGGTCGACTACCCTATCAAACGTCTTCCCAGTTATAACCATATCATCACTCTCGCTCGCGCTGATTATCATACAGAGCCGTAGTACGTGGTTTGGTCTACGTGACATATAACCTTCAAAATTCGGGTCAGTGAATGGTGGGTTCTGATCCTGCTTCACGTACCACGTTACCCACTTCTCAAGCATCTCGTCCGTCACACGGAACTTCCCGCGCATTGTATGTATTCGGTCGAGATCATTCACGAGCTTCTCACGGAGTGCCAGATCCTCATTTGTTAAGAACGGGTCTGGAACACTCTTACCCTTCTTCGGCTCGTAGACGAATATGATACGACTGGACAACCCACCACCGATAAGGTCTTGAGGTATCGCACTGCGTATCAACTCTGGAGTTGTGGCGCCCATCAGGTTGACCCACACTCCCATCACGTCATCTGTACCCATGTTCTTCGTCTCATACTTCCACTGATCCCGGCAATCGTACCAATCGGCGAGGTCACTCATTAGTTGTACGTTGTTGTAGCCCAGGAAGACCGTTAGCTCTTGGCTGAATATAGTAAGTGATGCGTGGTAGTTGACGTCCCCTGTCTGCGGGTCGATGTGCTGCTCTTCCGCATTCTTCAACGCCCGTATTAGTGCTTCACGAGTAACCGCTTCTGCAGCCATCTTTATCTTACCTATATCACGAAGCATCCTACTACCAACATTCATAGCAGTTCCCTTTCTGCTTCCACTCGGACCGACCAATACGACGTAGATGTTCGGATAGAACGTCAGCTCTCCCCAAGGTAGGAAGCACTTCCGCTCCATCACACTTGCTATAGTCGTAATAGCAGTCCATTCCTTAAACAGACTCGGTGGCTCACTGTTGTCTGTGTATTTCATAAAGTCGGCTATCCAATCCCTACACTCACGACTTGAGTTCATAATCTCTAATATTTCTGAAACTTCTTAGTGTGCTATCCCAGACGGTTCCATCAGGGAAGAACAAGCTGTGGACTTTGACCTCTCCAAACTCCGGGAGAATGATAACGCGGGTGTAGCTACGACTCCCAGGACCGTATGGGTTGGGTCCTTCATACCGTCCCCAGTTATCCCTATTCGTCAGTAACTTCCGCATCCTATCATACGCATTGACGCTCTCCGGGAAGATAAACTTCTCGAGCCGTCCGCCCTCGTGCACTGTGAATGCCCAACTAGCCATACGTACTTTCTTAGGTGTGATTGTATTTCGTTCACTTATCTTCTCCATCTTTTTTCACCTTGTCTATTTTCTCAGTAAGCTCTTCTATACTCAGTCGTACTACGTTCGATATTTCTTCTCCATCCTTAAGATTAGTCGGTAGTATCTTCAGGTCGCATGGTATAACGAACTCACGACCACGGAATATTAGTTTGTGCTCCAAACTTTTAGCAATACCAAGTATACATCGTGCGTGCTCTCGCGCACTAAATCTCTTCGGGATTTGTATAACGATACTGTCGTGCACTTGGTTTAGTATCTTGACCGGAGCATACTTGTCTTGATCTTCATATATAGGTATCAATCCCCGGCGGTTAATGATATCACTTACCGTGCTCTGCGGGATAAATGCGAACGCAGCCTCGAACATCTGGTGACTCCATCGGTCAAGGAACATATACTTCCGCCCCATCAGATTCTCTAACGTTCTGTCCTTAGACAGTTTACCCTTAATCCACTCATGGTACTTACGTACTCCAGGGTATGCGGAGTGATACTTCTCGTGAATCATCTGACCTTCGTCCTCAGGGATCTCAACCTGGTAAGCAAACTTCTTGTAACCCTGTCCGTAGTTAAAGGCGTGGTTGGCTTTCTTACCCCAGAACCTATGCGTGTAGCTACCATCACCGATCGTATCACACATCACACCTTCCTTATTCATCCTGCTAATCTCCTTCTCCGGGAGGTTGAAGATATACGATGCCGTCCGACTATGCACATCAGCACCTGTCTCGAAGGCTTCTATCATCTTAGGCTCAGGTGCTACATAAGCAACGATACGGTTCTCCGCTTGTCCAAGATCAATCTCGTAGCCGATATGGTCGTCGTCTATGAGCATGAAGTTCTTCATTATCGGAGGCTGGTTCTGGAGGTTAGCACCCGTGCCGAAGATTGTCTTGCTACTACTCAGCCGCCCAGTCCTCGCGCCGACAGGGTTCATTGCCGTGCGCACACGGTCGTCCTCGTCAAGAGACATATCGAGATATGTGCCCTTCAGCTTGCTTAGGCTACGATGTCGGAGTAGAAGCCGTGCAACCTCACTCGGTTCCCGCGTGCTTGTACCGCGTGCGAGACGGATCAGTGCGCCCTCATCTGTGGTAGGCTTACCATCCTTAAGATACGGACGGATACCGAGACCGCCTTGTCTTTTATCACCGTAGAAATACTGCTTCAGTTGTGGCACACTCCTCGAATTTATCTCATACCCGGCGACTTCGTTAATCTTCTGCTCAATCTCCAGTATCTCTCCCTGTACTTGTAGCGCCTCTTCTCTCATATTATCCACGTCCATCCTTATCCCCTGCTCAGTCATGTAGAGGATAGGACCGAGGAGCCTACGCTGATGGTCGTATGTCTCACGGAGATCCATCCGGTCAAGCTCTGCCATCATCTTCGGCAATGCTTCTACCAACACGATAGAGTCCTTCGCGTTATACATCCAGAAGCCGTCCTCATCCGGTACCACACTATCCATAGACTTCCGCTCATCTTTGTAATAAGGCATATCGGTGTAGATACTCGTGATAAAACCGAGCGACTTCGGGAAGTCCGGGAAGAGGATAGCCATCGCTATCATCGTGTCATGGATGTTCTGACACTTGATACCGTACCGGCGGAAGAGAAATGTAGTGTCGAAGGATGCGTTCTGTGCTACCTTCTCTATCTTCGGACTCTCAAGCAATTCACCGATTATCTTCCATATTATATACTCCTGCTCGACAGAAAAATACTCCTCTCCATTCTTTGTGAAGGGTATACTAATAGCACTATTCGCACTCCGCGCAAAGCTGATACAACTCACCTCCTTATGAGACACCTCGATATCGAAGCCGACCAAGTCTGCGCTCTTACACTGGTTCAAGTAGTCTACAGATTGGTGAAAGGTGGGAGACGTTATATAGCTCCGCTCCGTGCGTACAATCTCACGAGTCTCTGCTTCTTTCTTCGCTCTCTTTAAGTCGAACGATATGAAGTGGCGGTTCATATATTCTCGCAGCGCGCTAGCGGGATGCAGGATAGGCATAACCTTATGGCCTGTAACCCCCTCTAGCAGGGAACCGCGCCACTTCGTTATGCCGCGCTCCCCTGTGAGTGCGTACAATGAGACGTTACCGGCAGCGATGATAATGTGAGGATTGATTTCATGTATCTCGTCGAGGAGATAGAGCCGGTATTTTATGTATTCGTCTGTCGTAGTGATTTTTCTATCCAGACTAATGAACTTACTTATATCGTTCCCAGGCGGACGTTCCTTGATAACGTTCGTTATATAACATTCACTACGATGTATCTGTGCTTGGTTGAGAAGCTGTTCGAGAAGTTCACCAGCGGAACCGACGAAGGGCTTACCTGTCCTATCTTCCTCGGCTCCGGGTGCTTCACCAACGATTAGTATACGCGCATTCTTAGGTCCATGCCCGTGTACAATCCGCTTCCTTGTAGGCGGAAGTTGTGCCATATTTGGTAGGCTGTTTTTGGGTTGGAAAAACCGTGTTTATATGCCATTTAACGTACCAAATTTGCCCCAGGATTGACGCAAATTGAAATTTGGTATGTTGGTATGGCTATGCCTAAAAAATGCGTTGTGGGCAAAATTTGGCGTCACTATTCCTACACGGAGAGCTTGATGAATCTCACGTAGTGGGCGTACTTGTTTCTCATACTCTCGTACGCAGTCGTTGGAACAACCTGCAGCAGTCTCCAGTCGGCTATCTGCGGGTCAGCCTTCATCTTTTCCTCTAACCTATCAAGAAACTCGTTGGGTGTACAGACTATTATGGTGGCGTTTGTTGTTGTGCTCATGATTCTTTCTCCTTTCTTCCATATGAGTAATATGCGCCAGGCTGCGCTTCGTTAACTCGAACCACAAACCTGTCTTTGTATGCTTGGCTCAGTTCGTAGCCAAACGCCTGCATACCAACGTTGGAGGCGGCGAGAAGAGAGTTGCCACTTCCAAGGAATGGTACGAGCAGGCGACCACCTGGGTCTGAGAACGTGTGTAGGATTTCTTCTATCAACTCTACAGGTCTCTCAGTCGGGTGGATTTTTGCTGTGCCGGGGAGTGGTGGGAAGTCGAAGACGTTGTTCCGTCCTTGCTTCCGAATCCCTGGCTTGCCCTTGCGGGCGTAGAAGAACATCTCGTATGTGTTGGCGAGATAGAGAGCGGGTTGTTGTGTCTGACCGCGACCCTTACTCCAAATTCCTGGCAGCCCTCGGACTTCGAAGCCTGCTTCACGCAATGTGCCGAGCATCAGAGAGAACCACGGGTCAGGACCGAACCACACTATCATCCAGCTGTGCTCCTTCATTACGCGGTAACACTCTTCAAAGGTGCGTTGCATGAAGTCGATGTAGTCACGACTATCAATCTCGTTGTAGTCAAGCATCGTTGTCTTGTGAGCACGCTTCTCCTCCTGGAGTTTAATAGCGTAGGGTGGGTCGATCTCTACGATGCTGATAGATTTGTCCGGCACCTTCTTTATACCCTCGAAAAAGTCCATCACTACGAATGAGTCGTATAGTGCTTTGCGCTGCTCATCGAGTGGAGTGCTCGTGCGTGTCTTCTGTATGCGAGTGGCATGGTTCTCAGTATCATAGTCCTGCTTCAGACGGCGCAGCATCTTTTCTGCTTCTGCTCTACTTTTCGCGGTCGCAAGTTGAGGCATACGTTCCATAGCCTTTGCGATGTTAATGTCTTTCACAACGGTAGCTCGATCCTCTTCGAGCATATCTGCCGTGTCTTGTACTGAGTGTCCTTGCTTACTGCCGCGCACAGCCTTGCCGTGTATTCTTTGCTGTAGGTCGTGGATTTCCTTCTTCAACCTGGCTTCCTCCGGGTACGTGAGACCAAGACGTTGGAGGTTCTCTTCCAACTCAATCATCTTGAGCTCTTCCGGTGTGAGCATCCGGTCGTAGATACGGGAGTCGATGTGGTAGTCGAGCTTCCCCTTGATGTACGCATGGAAGCGACGTCCGCCCGCCAGCAGTAAGTACGGCTTGTCTGGGTCTGTCTCTTCCTTTGCTAACCATTCCTTGTCAGATATCTTACTCTTATCCGCCAAGCAGATAGCATTGATAAGTCCATGCGACTTGATAGAGTGGATGAGTTCGTCGATGGTAGTGCCGGATGTTCCGTTGTCCTTGCGTGAGTACTGTTGACGTGCTCGTGTGCCTTCGTCAATCTTTATGAGTGGGACGGGCTGACTGTTTAATTTCATTCGGATAATTCCTCCAAGAGTTTTTGTGCCTGTTCCGGCGAGAGTCCGCCGATAATGGATAATAGTTTGTTCTTGCTTTGCTTCGGTTTGGCTGACTTAGGCGCTGATCTACGCCGTGCCTTAGCCTCCCGTGTTTCTCGCCGGTCTTGTCGTATATCGAGGAGGAGGTTAATGGCGTCAGCCTTGGGCATCTCAGTGATGCTTTGTCTCAGACTGTCTACGTTCGCCATCGGATTTTTCCTGTTGTTCGTACTTATTTAGAAAGTCTCTCAGACCCACCTCTTTTGATAGGATAGCCCCAATCAGTATGCGTGAGTCGGTCTTTTCGCACAGGTGTACGAAGTCCTCGAGGATAGTAGTAATGAGTGGCTTCATCAGCCCCCAGGGTACGTGCTCTTGGAGCTTGTGATACAAGTCTCCGGAGAGTTGTACTGAAAGTCTGTGCCTTACTTCGTGTTCTGTTGGCATGGTCGTGCTTGTTATTTGAGTAAAAAAGGAGGAGGACCGTGTAGCCCCCCTCCGTTATCATCACCCAGCGCGGCTTATTCCTGCGGTGCCATGTAGCGCTTGATGCGGTTCTGCTTACCGTACTGGTCAGACTCTTCAGCGTCCAGGATAGCCCAGAACGTGTTGCCTGTCAGTTCCTCGATATTGAAGCCACGACTGGCATCCCAGCCGATAGCTTCTACGAGGCGCTTGAGTTGGCGTCTGCGTTGGTTGTTCTGGTCGTCGTCGAGTCCTTCCGACGGAAGCATGATGTTTTCGAAGACACCTTGCGTGTCCGGCTCGTCCACGATAGACAAGCGAATAGAAAGCATCTTCTGTCCGGCGGTTTTCTCGCCCTTACTTTCTTTGATCTCAACGTTTTCGATCTTGAGTTTGTACTCACGACCACCAGGAACTATACGTGGTTCCGGTACGTCGTCGAGGTTCAGATCGAGAAAAGAGGTATATTCATCAGACATGATTGTACCTATTGGGTTAGTTGTTGGTGTTGGAACTTTCGTGATAAATTTCACGAAACTGTTTTGTTATTAAAGATGCGTCCGCCACGTTAGCGATGAAGGTGTTATGGGCAGCTTCAGGGGCTGCCTCCCCGCGATGGTCGTCACCGTTTCCCCACCTGGGTACTTCGCCGTGTTGCATAACACCACCGCATCTACTGTTTTGTTGTAAGAAATACTGCGGAGCCGGGATTCGATACCCGGAAAGGATTTCCACCTTGTTTGTGGGTTTGTTAAGGCATCATGTCGGTAGCCACCACATTCTCCAACACTTCTCATTTTCAGTTTCATGTTGGGG
>PWMM01000288.1 GCA_003558195.1 Syntrophomonadaceae bacterium | reverse complement strand
GCACCTTGGATTCAGGCAGTCCGGAAAGGGCCTTAACCACATCTTCTTCCGTTATAGCAATGGCTTCTCGAAGCGCTTTACCTTTTGCCATTTCAGTTAAAACACTGGCTGTAGCAATGGAGGCAGGGCACCCGCAAATTTCAAAACCGATTTCCTTTATACGATCAGCCCTTACATAAATATAAATACGGACAAAATCACCACAATCCGGATCACCAACGGTTGCTACCCCATTTGCTTCCGGAATAATACCCACATTCCTGGGATTTTGAAAATGGTCTATAACTTTAGCTGTATACATTTCTAGATCACCTGCTAAGATCGAGATTTTGGCTCGCTTGATATTATAACATAGATATAAGACCGGAATCATTACGATTTTACAGAAAACTTCTTGCTTCAACCGGCGAGGTTTGCTATGATGTTAATATACTAAACTAATATAAAATCTATAATTACAATGAAGGAGGATTTTTAATGAGTTCAATAGGAGCACATGTTCAATCAGCTGATTGGAAAGCAGAGAAGCACGTCCCTGTTATCGAGGTAAAAGGATCGCCCAGCAAAGGTGAACCATTTGAGGTTACATTAAGTGTAGGTAAAGAAATAGCTCATCCTCATACCACCGAACATCATATTCGCAATATCCAATTATACTTTAAACCAGATGAAGAAAAATTTATTATCCATGTGGGAACGTTTCAATTTGAAGCCCACGGAGAATCAGCACAGGGCTCCAACCAGGGCAGTGCTAAATGTGAGCCAAAAGTAACCACTGCTGTCACCCTGGAAAAAGCTGGGGAACTTGTAGCCCTCAGTTATTGCAATATTCATGGCCTCTGGGACAACTCTGAAAGAGTTGATGTTAAGTAAAGCGGCCTAGTTAAAAACCTTGTTTAAAAATATTATTACTTTCAGGCTGTAGAGATCATGGTCTATGATTTTTGCAGCCTGACTGTAAATAATAAACTTTTCCATTAAAACACAAAAAATTAGGGCGCCGGATTATTTACTAGAACTTCTTAAAACCAGACCAAGTAGTTTATTATTTAAGCCCTATGATTAGTTTGCGATGTTTAACCCTAATGGTTTCGCTGTTTAAAACCAGGTTGGCGCAGGGAAACCAACCCTTATCCAAATAAATCTCTATTGATTGAAAAGCACTTTCCAACTAAGCAGAGCCTGGTTGATTGCCTGTCGAAGATTAGGTTTAAGCTAAAGGATACACTTAAAATTAAACAGCAGTAATTCCTTTTAGAAAGAGTGGTAAAATGAGCTGGCTTACTATAGGGGCACTGGGAACCCTGGCCGGTGTGATAGGTACCGGAACAGGTGGCCTGGTGGCCATATTCATGAAAAAACCTTCATCACGATTTACTGGAACTATCCTGGCCTTTGCTGCGGGCATTATGCTATCCATAGTGTTCCTGGAATTACTTGAAGAATCAATTGAATTTAGCGGTTACAGCATAGCTATTATAGGTTTAACCCTGGGTATGGCTATATTTTACCTGCTAGATCTCTTACTGCCGCACCATCACCCGGTAAGCCCAGAAAAAAATTATTCCAGTGGTTATTTAAAAAAAGGCACTCTGCTGGCCCTGGGAATCGGGCTGCATAACTTTCCCGAAGGCCTGGCCATTGGCAGTGGCTTTATCGGATCAACAGAACTGGGAACAACCCTGGCTATTTTAATTGGCTTACATAACATACCGGAAGGCATGGCGGTGGCGGCTCCTTTAAGAGCCGGAGGATACAGCCCCATGAAGGTGATCTGGATTACAGCTCTTGCCGGTGCTCCCATGGGGATAGGAGCCTTACTGGGAGCAGTGATTAGCGGTATCTCAACATTGATCCTGGGTCTCTCCCTGGGTTTTGCTGCCGGAGCCATGCTTTATATAGTTTGTGACGAATTGATCCCTGATGCATATGAAACTGCTGGAGCCCATTTTTCAATACTGGGTATTTTTTGTGGTACCGTTTTAGGCTTGCTTTTTACAGCCTGGTTTTAATTACATTTTTGCTTTGCTGGCGCTGCCAGAAAACTAATGTGACAAACCGGAAATAATTAAACCGCAGGGAAAAACCAGCGTTTTTTGCCAGTATAAACCATTGGCCCAGATGAGAGCTATCAGGGCCAATTAAGAAGCGGTTAAAGAACATTACAAAGCCAGGCAAGAAAAAGCGACGGTGATTGTTGAATTACAGGGAGCGATTAAAAAAGAGTTAACCCGCTTGAAAAAATATTATCAGGCAAAGAAATCTTACAAAATGTGCCCCTATTAAATGGGCCAAACAATTTAACAAGAACGGCATTAAAGGGTTTAAAAGCCCAATGCGCTAGATGAGCTGAACATGGGGTCCAAGAGCTTTACAGTTACTAGACAGGATCTATTTCAGTAAGCAACTTGATCTTTTAAAGGTTAGCGGATATGATCACCTTTAGAAAATAGCTAAAAAAAGGGATTGATAAAAAAATGTTTAAAAACAAGTATAAACGCAGCAGGCAAAGAGAAGAAATCCTGAAAATTTTGAAACACACCGATACCCATCCCACAGCAAGCTGGATTTATGACGAGTTAAAAAAGGATTTTAAAAACCTCAGTATGGGGACTGTTTATCGAAACCTCAATATATTAATGGATCAAAGCATGATCACAAAAATTGAATCAGGCAGCGGTTTCGATCGATTTGACGGCAACATTGACCCTCATTATCACTATATTTGCCGGGAGTGCGAGTCAGTTTTCGATCTGGATATACCAGTAATGGAAAACCTGAATGAACAGGTTAATGCCTATACAGACCATCAGGTCAAAGATCACCGGATTAGCTTTTACGGTCTTTGTGCAAACTGCAAAGAAGAAACAACCTTAAATTAATTATTAAAAGGTGAACCCTGTTGCCTTCAACTGAAGCAGTAACTTCATACCTGAGTAACTTCAGCTATTGCGAAGATAACCAGCTTACCATCGACATGATAGAAACGGTACCGCCTGCAACCGTGATCGAAGAGAAAACAGTCGATGGGATCATGATTCCTTTTTTTATTAACGAATATTGGACATCCCGCCAGAGGCAGGCGACATCTATTCATGAGATTTCCTATCGAGCCTGTTTCAAACCACAGTTACCCCGTTTTTTTATTGAACTTTTAACAGAACCCGAAGCTACCATTTATGATCCCTTTGCCGGTCGGGGTACTACAATTATTGAAGCGGCCCTTTTAGAAAGAAAAGTAATTTCCAATGATGTTAATCCATTGAGCAGAATTTTAAGCGAGCCACGCTTAAACCCGCCATCACCTTTAGAGATAGACAAGCGTTTATCTGAAATACCAAATGTCAGTAAAAACAGAGCTGATTTGGACTTATCGATGTTTTATCACCCCGAGACTGAAAAAGAATTGCTATCCCTGCAAACATATTTAAACAAAAAGAAAAACCAAGCTAGCGAAGATGATTTAGATCGCTGGATCAGGATGGTGGCTACCAACCGTCTTAGCGGTCATTCAAAAGGGTTTTTTTCTGTTTACACGATGCCCCCTAATCAAGCTGTGTCTGCAAAACGACAACAAATAATCAACCAGAAGCGGAACCAAAAACCTGATTATCGCAATGTGAAGGATATAATTCGCCGCAAAAGTGATCAACTACTGCGTAACCTGACTGCTCAGCAAGTCCGATCATTAAAAAAAGCTGCCACTACAGCTATTTTTTTAGAAGAAGATGCCCGGGAAACAAAAATGATAGCAGATCAAAGTATTGACTTAACTGTTACCTCCCCGCCTTTTCTTAATATTGTCCAGTATTCAGATGATAATTGGCTTCGCTGCTGGTTCAATCAGGTTGACTCAAGTCAGGTGGCAAAAAAGATCACCATGGCGACCACATTAAAGGATTGGTCGGATACAATGTGCGGGGTATTTAAAGAACTTAATCGTGTTACCAAACCGGGCGGCTGGATAGCTTTTGAAGTAGGAGAAGTAAAGGGAGGTAAAGTTAATCTAGAAGAAGCAATCGTACCCCTGGGTTTAGAATGCGGTTTTGAATGTCTGGGCGTAATCATCAACCGCCAATCATTTACTAAAACCTCAAATATTTGGGGTGTTAAAAACAACCAGGCTGGAACCAACAGCAACCGCATTGTGCTGTTTAACAAGCCCCAGCCCGATCAACCTGGCTAACTTGCTATTAAGGTCTTTCCATGGTCCTGCGGGGCGGTTCAAAGTCGCCACGGTTCATCGCCCTGGCCTGGCGGGCAGAATCGTACATTACCCATAGA
Source organism: Syntrophomonadaceae bacterium (assembly GCA_003558195.1). Classification (GTDB taxonomy): domain Bacteria; phylum Bacillota; class Dethiobacteria; order DTU022; family DTU022; genus B1SED10-74M. Next base: position 6,577 of record PWMM01000288.1, on the reverse strand, counting down.
TAAACCGCTATCAAACCAAGTCCACGTGTTAAAAACCATGCGCCTACCGCCACCAAAAACCACATGAAACCCTTACTAAAATACCCTAAATACATGTAACCAGCACCTGGAAAAATAAGATTTAGCAAACTGGTCAAGATGGGATCTTTTCTGAATTCATTTTCCGGCCTACTGGTTCTTTTTACTGGTTCTTCATTTTCTTTGCTCTCAGGTGCCAGAAGCGAAGTGCGGCAATAACGGCACTTTACGGCAAAGTCGATGATCTTTTCACCACAAAAAGGGCAGCGCTTATAAGCTACATCCTCTTGACCTTTCGCCAGCTCCGGTTGTCCTGTACATCCCCAGCTGGTACAACCTCCAGTTTTCTCCCAACAACGAGCGTGGTAATTACCCATACATAAACGGCAGCGCACCGTTAATTCCTTGTTATTTATATCCTGTCCGCAGGCACTGCAGTAATTATCCTTCATCTTACATCCCTCCATAGCAATTATACCACAAGACTGGCGATGTCCAATTAAAAGAGAACAGTGTAAAGATTTTTTTCTTGCTCTTTAGAATATTTCAGTGGATAATTAGAATGATCTTAAATATTTCAGCAGGGGAGATCGATATGGAAAGTAGAGAAGTGGCCAAAGCGGCCATTTGTATAGCTATGACCACAACACGAGAAGAAGAAATGAAGCTAAAACAAAAATACCGGGACGCAGGTATCCAATCGCTAGCTGTAGATTATGGTGGGGAATTTTTAAGCTCTCTCCAAAAGGTAGTTGAACGAGCCGTGGTAGCTTCAAAGCGAGAAAACCTGATCGATGATTCAAGCCATTCCGATGGAGCGGTTGCCGGAGCTGCCCGGGAGGCGCTATCACAAATCATGCCCAAGGCATTAGGTTTAAACGTGGGCGGCAAAGTCGGTATAGCCAGGGGCGGAACCCATATTGCCGTTTCAATTTTTTTTGGAATTGGGCTATTACACAGAAACGATATAGCCATAGGATTGGGACACCGGGCTATTTAGATATTTCCTTGTCACTAAACCGCACTACATTTTACAGCAGCCATAACCGGTAAAGCTTTTGTAATAACCAGGGGGGCCAGTGAAAAAATTTAACCGGGCCCCCTTAATCGAAGCTGGCTAACTAAGCCTAAACAATAAATGGCCCATAGCGGTCAACAGCCAGAGCGGAAGTTTTTAGTGATTACCACTGACCATCATTAATTGTCACCAATTCTGATCCAACCTGACCGGGCAAACATAACATAACTAACATTTTTAAAATAACTTGTTCATCAAAAAATAACTGTTCTTTAAGTCAATAAAACAGTTAAGTTGATTACTATAATGCTGTCAAAACAGGTGTTGGCCATTCACTGTTTATATCTGGAACAAGAAGGGAACCAATATCTAAGTTTGCGGGTCTTTAAACTAAAGGAGAGTGACTGCCATGTCTTTTAAGCAAATCGGTATTATCGCATCATCCTTTATTTTGGTTGGCTTGTTATCCCTGGTTCTGGTTTCATGTGCTTCTCCACTTGACTATGCTTTCGAAGAAGTGGATATGGACGCTGTAGAAACAGCACCGGACGAGTTTGCCAGGGATTTAATCCCTGAAGCAGAGTACATGATGGAAGAGCAAGAAATGATCGTAGCAGAATCCGGGTTACCGGACTTAGACGTCAGAGCAACCGCAAATAGCGGACCCTCTCTGCGTCATGTTATTCAACGAGGCTCCATAGAACTTACAGTATCTGATACCAGGGACAAGCTCGAAGAAATACAAGAAATTGTTCGAAAAGCAGATGGCTTGATTGCCAGTCTTTATGTTTATGAAATCAGGGAGGGCCAGTATGGTGCAAGAGTCACTCTGCGCGTACCTGATGCAAAATTCAACCCTGTTTTAGAACAGCTGGAAGCACTTGGGAAAGCAAACAATATCCAAACCGAGCTTGAGGATATTACCATGCAATACGTAGATTTGGAGTCACGGTTGAAAAACCAACAAGCCCAGGAAGAAAGATTAACAGAAATACTGGAAATGGCAGATACGGTAGAAGATGTACTGGAAGTGGAAAAAGAACTTAACCGGGTTCGGGGCGAAGTTGAATCAATGACCGCCAGGTTAAACCAACTTAAAGACCAGGTAACTTTTGCCACAATCAATGTTTCTTTAAGGGAAGAAACTATTCCAACCGGCACGGTAACTACTAATCCTTTTCAAAATTTAGGAACTCGCATTGCTGAAGCATTTATTGGCAGTATCAACTTTTTACTAACTGTATTCTCTGGTTTAATTGTAATATTTACCGCCCTGTTGCCGGCGTTTATAGTTCTGCTTTTACTTGCAGCCATAATTTGGTTAATCGTGCGCAGGTATACCAGGAAAAAAGCGCGTTCCAGCAAAGATAATGCTGAAGAATCTGGCACCTTAACCCATCAAAACAAGGAGTCATAATACCCAAACCTGAGCCATTTGATACCATGATCATTGGTTTACAGAATGAGCCAGGCTAACACCAGGATAAATTAACATTTGGGGGTTATAAAAGCTTTGCAGATCATTTCAAAATTTCAGGATTAAGGGCTAATAAAAATACATGTAGCCGGGCATGACTAGAAATAACATCCCCGGCTACATTTACTTGCTGCCTTCAAGAGTGATGATCATCTTTGTTATCCAGGACGTCGCCCATCAGGATTTCTTCTCGCTCAAATAAGTCCAGGGTCTCCTGCAAAAGGCTTAGGAGCTGTTGACGTTTACTTTCCGGTATATGGGATAAATAAACAGCCAGCAAAAGGTTGCGCCTATCTTCAACATCTTTTAAAACTTCTAAACCTTTAGCGGTAATAGAAATCCAAACCTGGCGCCTATCTTTCTCCTGCCGTTCCCTGTTCACCAGGCCCGCTTTATACAACCGGTTTACCAGGGCAGTAACTGCACTTAAAGTCACTCCCAGCATATGGGCAAGAAATGAAGTGTTACAGGGACCTTTTTTCAGGGCGCGAAGAACAACAAACTGGGTATCTGTAACTTCTTCTGCAGTATACTTGCTGTGCAAAACCCTTACCCTGTACACCAGGCGGCTAAAAATATAATCAAGTTCTTTAATATATTGAAGAAGATTGTCTTTGGTAATAGGAAAGCGCCTCTCTTAGATATATTTTAAAACCACAACTATTAACAGGGTTAAGTAACTGGATAGTAACTATTTTATACCATTCAATTAGGCTTAGATCAAGTTATTAGAGCAATATATTTTTCAATTTCAAGCTATGATAAAATATTTATAGAGGATGATGCAGTTATCGAGGGTGTAATAATTTTCCTCTTGCTGTAAGGTATTATTCTTTTAGGGTTAAAACCTGGTTTTAACCCGCTTACAAGTTATGATAAGAGTCAGGTGAGTTATGAACAAGATCTCCATTTTAAATACATTTAAATTCTTTCACCGCAATAAGCATTTAGCAGCCCTTTTATCAGGGTTAACCATAATCCTGGCGTTTCCTCCTTTTGAGCAGGGATACCTGGCCTGGATCGCTTTAATTCCTTTGTTGTGGGCCTCTTTAAATACTAGTAGGTTCGATGCCTTCAAAGCAGGTTTTATCTTTAGCCTTCCCTTTTCGCTATATGTTAACTATTACCTGGCTTATGTTCTTTATCCTTATCTCTCAGGTTTGCTTGCAACCTTTGCTATTATCAGCCTGGTCCTATATATCAGTTTATTTTACGGTCTTTTCAGTTTGGCTGCAAACATCGTCAATAGCTACAGCCGACCCTGGTTTACAGCCCTGGCCTTACCGGCGCTTTGGATGCTTGTTGAATACCTTCGTTCCCTTACCTTTCTCGCCTATAACGTGGGATATCTCGGCTATACCCAGTGGAGCTACCCTGGAATCCTGAATATAGCCAGTGTTTACGGGTACTGGGGGCTGCCCTTTGTAATGGTTTTTTTCCAGGCTATCTTACTTTTATTTTTACTCCGCAAATTAGAAGGCAGGCCGCTAATCGCAGTAACCTCAGTATTGGCAATCATCTTATTTCTGGGCTTGATCATTCCATGTTTTCAAGAGGTCAACCAGGAGGATGAACCACTCTATACTGCCTTGATCCAGGGCAATATAAGTCCTGAAAGAATCATTAACACAAACCGGCAAGACACTCTGGAGCATTACCTGGACTTAACCAGGCAGGCTATCATAAAAGAGCCAAAAATAGAACTGGTAGTCTGGCCTGAAACAGTAGTGCGCCTGGATTTCAGGGAACAAAAGTCTCACCCCGATGAACTGGTTAAGCTGGGGGAAAAATACGCTATAGATATAATTTACGGAGCCAGGGTCCAAAAATATGATAATCTCTATAATTCTGTCACCCTGTATTCTCCAGAACAGCACGAAATACCAGTGTATAAAAAACACCGGTTGGTTCCCTTTGTCGAATTTTTTCCGGCAGAACAGTTGTTAAACCGAATTTTGCAGCTTGACTTATTACTGGGAAGTTATACTCCAGGCGAAGAAATTACTATTTTTAATGTTAAAGGCCGGCCTGTTGCCGGAGTTATATGTTTTGAATCATATTTCGGGGATCATATGCGGTTATTTGCTCGTAAAGGCGCTAAACATCAGTTTATTGTTACCAATGATGCCTGGTTTAATGAGTCAATCGGTCTGGAACAACATGCCCAGGCTGCTGCTATCAGAGCGGCTGAAACTGGAACCGGGGTAACCCAGGTAGCAAATACAGGCATTACGATCTCTTTTGATTACCTTGGTAGAGAATTGTTTAGATCCGGAAAAAGCGAGACAGCTATTTTCACCAAACTGCTGGACATGTCGAAAAGAGAAACTATCTATACCCGGTATGGAGATTTTTTCCCCGCCTTTTGGGCTATTTTCCTCCTGATAAATGCCTCTTATTTCCTCATAACAGCTAAGCGAGAAAACGCTTAATGATAACCACGGGGGTTCCCGCATCAGCTGAGCCGCTAACCAGATCAGCCAGGCTGGCAAGAACATCTTCCATGCGCCGGGGAGTGGTCCCTTCCCGCTCCAGGCAGTCATTAGCCATCTTTTTTTTGACATTTTCAGCTAGAATAGCTTCGATTTCCTCAGCTGTCTTTTGCTCTTCATGGTAGCAATGATCAGCAAGGTATTTATATTTAAGGCCTTCTCTTAAACAGTCCAGGCCATCAGTAACAGCTAAAGCTGCCCGGGGATCAGCGAGTTCATAAATACCACTGGTTGGATCTAAATAGGCCCCGTCTCCGTAAATCATTACCTGAACCTCATGGCCAAAAACTTCTTTGATCTTTAAACGTAAAGCTTCAACCAGTGCTTTCCCCTCCCGGGGAGCCAGCTTAAGCCTCTCTCCAGAAGACATGTTACTACCGAGCAGTCCCCATTCTGAATATGCTTTCCCCTCATTACAAACCTGATCTAGAGTAATACAATTACTGAATTCTTTCATGATCATTTTTTTAGTTGATTCCCTGGTATGAATATCAGCAGCAACAACTCCATCAGGTTTATAATCAAGAGCCTTTGGAGCCCAATTTGAGAGAAGAAGGGTCGGCCTGGCACCTTCTGCTTCTACAATTTCGTGATAGAGCTTAATATAGTCAACTCCGGTAATCGGGTGCTTAAAACTACTATCTCCAAAATCTTCAGAGGTTAATGTTTCTTTACCTAGCCTCTCAGTAAAATCCGGATCGATTACCTGGTTACCCACTTCATCGCAAGGGTAGGAAAGCTGAATTATTACTTCACCTTTTGAAACAGCCCTGGCCAGACCTTTCAAAATCATAGAAAACCGGTTACGGCTGGCTATGGGGAAAATAACGGCCAATTTACTTTCATCTGAAAGCGCCAACTTTTCTTTTATTTCCCGGGCAATATCATCTACTGTAACATAGTTGTTTTGAGCCCTGGCCACGATCGATTCTGTAATACAAATCACATCATTGCTTCCTAACAAACCATCTTTATTGCACCGTGACAACGCTTTTATTATTTCTGCAACAATGTCCATGCCTGGTAAAATAACACCCATTTTTAAACCAAAGGCCAACGAGCCAACATAATCAGGAATTATCATAAATACTCACTTCCTCCCTAGCAATTGCTTTCTCTTGTGGCTGTCATTAACTCTAAAGCCTGCTTATAATCATTCCAGGTATTAATATTAAAGAAAGAATTATGATCAGGATCATACCGGGCTATTTCTGCTGCCGTAATAAACCTGACCTTCAGATTCCGGTATAAATGGTTTACCTTGAAACAGCCCCTGTTTAACTGCTGTTCGATTACACCAATGCAGGAACGCTTATAATAGGCGTGAAGAGGTTGATAGTACTCTTTTCCCAGGTGAGGCACGACAGCATCATAATCAGAGGCAAAACTAGCCATATATTTTACTAGTTCCAGGTTCAGAAAGGGCATGTCACAGGCCACAACGAATTGATAATGATGCTTGTTATTGCTAAGACCGGCATGAATCCCCCTGAGAGGACTTTTCCCTTGATGCTTTAAAATGTCTCCTGCCAGAGTTACCGGTAAATTACTATAGAGCTCCGGGCTATTAGT
>PWMM01000120.1 GCA_003558195.1 Syntrophomonadaceae bacterium | reverse complement strand
GTATTCGGGCTTTGAAATAACAGATAAAACTTCTCCGTATTTCTGAAGCTCAGAATAAAGCTTTCCTTCACTGTAAGGTAAAAATATTTTTAAAGTGTATCGCTGGTTATTCAAGTAAGCGTTAATGTTTTCTTTTAATAGATCTATTCCAAAATCATTTAAGGCAGAAATAAACGTAGCTGCAGGAAACTCCCTTTCCAGGTAATCTTTTACGGATGGCTCGTCAACAAGATCAATCTTATTGAAAACCATGATTTCTCTTTCATGAAACTGCTGATCGATGGCAGCGATATGATTGCGGACCACTTCAATTTGCTTAAAATGCTCAGGGTGACTCAAATCTACTACATGAAGCAGAACATCAGCAGCATTTAATTCTTCCAGGGTAGCTTGAAAAGCGTTTATTAGCTGTCCGGGTAGATTTTCAATGAAACCTACTGTGTCAGAAAAAAGGACCTCTTTTACACCGTTAAGTGTTCCACGGCGCACCATTGGATCAAGGGTGGCAAATAACTTGTCTTCGGTGTATAGGTCCGCGCCGGTTAGAGCATTTAGCAAGGTCGACTTACCAGCATTTGTGTAGCCGACCAGGCTGATGACCTGCTGACGGTTTCGTTTTCTACGTTGACGGTGTAATGCCCGATGTTTTCGAAGAGCACTGATTTCCTTTTTTAGATCGCTGATCCGCCTTCGAATAACCCGCCTGTCCACCTCAAGCTGGGTTTCGCCGGGACCTCTTGTCCCAATGCCTCCGCCAAGCCGTGATAACTGGTTGCCGAGACCAATCAGTCTGGGCAGAAGGTACTGCATCTGGGCTAACTCGACCTGAAGCTTTCCTTCCCTTGACAAAGCCCTTCTGGCAAATATATCTAATATTAAATTAGTTCTGTCGATTATTTTGGCTTCTAGTTTACGATCAAGGTTTCTAATCTGTGAAGGAGTTAACTCATCATTGAAAATAACAATATCTGCAGCATGGTATTCTATTAAGGCGGCCAGTTCTTCAACCTTACCTTTTCCAATATAATTCGCCGGGTCAGATGCTGTTCTTTTTTGGATTACTTCTGCCACCACATCTGCTCCTGCCGTTGCCGCTAACAGGGATAATTCGTTCATGGCATGGTCAATATCCTCTCCGGGTCGGTTTGAATCAAGCCCGACCAGGATTGCCTTCTCATTTTGCTTCAGAATCTTGACCTCCTTTATCTGTTGGTCTGATAAGGTCTGATTTAAAGCCCAATCCATAATGGTACCGGCCTGCCCGGGTTACGCATTAAATACAAAAAGGTGATGATAATATTAAGGAAAAGACACTTACCACCAAGTGTCTTTTTCAGGTCAGCTATTTTATAAATTATTAATCGATTGCAGTAATCTCTTCTTCAATACTCTTATCTTTTACTTCTGTTTCTTCTTTTAACTCTTGCCCTTTTATTTCTTTATTTGCGATTTCTTCCGGCTCTTCTTGTTTGAGATTAACATTGCGCATAGGAATGATGGTTGATACCGCATGTTTATAAACAAGCTGTTGTTTATTATCTACTTCAAGAAGCAGGGTGAAACTGTCGAAGCTACGCAAAGTACCTTTAATCTGATAACCGTTAATTAAAAAAACAGTACTTAGCATGTTTTCTTTGCGAATTTGGTTCAAAAAAGTATCCTGCAGGTTAATGGCATTTTTCATATTCAGGCTTCCTCCTGTGCTTTCTATCTATTGATAAAGCTTTCGATATTACTTCGCTTGCTGCCGGGATAAGTCCTGCACTTTATAACAAATATTTTCTGTTAAATTGTCAAATGAAGTATCGCTGGTGATTTTTAACCATTCAATATTCTCATAACGTCGAAACCAGGTTAACTGGCGTTTAGCAAGGTTTCTAGTTTGTTTCTTAATTTCTTTTATGGTATCAGGCCAGGTATAATAGCCCTGCAGGTAAGATAAAATCTGGCGATAACCAAGTATCTGCAGGCCAGGGTCAGTCTCCCTGAAACCCGCTTTATAGAGGTTCTGAACCTCTTCAAACCAGCCCTGTTCGACCATGAGTTCTACTCTCTGTTCAATTTTTTTGTAAAGCTCATTACGATCCATGTAAAGCCCGAACATTTTAGTATTGTAAGGAGCGTTACCTGATAATGTTTTGTTTACCTGGCTGGATATAGGTTTTCCTTCAATCGCATATACTTCTAAGGCCCTGATAATACGTTTCTTATCATTAGGATGAATCTTTGCGGCTGCCTCAGGATCAATTGCTTGTAGCTTTTGATAGATAGTAGCCGGGCCTTTTTGTTCAGCAAGCTGTTCATAATACTTGCGAATGTGTTGATCGGCACCTTTTTGACCGAATGCATAACCCTCTACAACAGAGCTGATATAAAGGCCGGTTCCTCCTACCATAAAAGGCAATTTATGATTTTCCCAAAGTTTTTTAATAACTCCATTAGCTAATTTTTGATAATCAGCCACGCTGAAATATTGCTCTGGATTGACTATATTGATAAGTTGATGGTGGATCTCTCTCATTTCTTCTTCTGAAGGTTTAGCCGTGCCAATATCAAGAGACCTGTAAACCTGGGCTGAATCAGCACTGATTATATCAGTTTTTAATTTAGCAGCTATTTTAAGTGCCAGGGCAGTTTTTCCGACGGCAGTGGGACCGATCAGGACCAGCAGGGGTATTTTTTGACTGTTTCGGTACCGGTTATCGGAAAAATCATCTACAATCAAACCTCCTCCCCTCCTTCACTGCTGCGGTGAAAGCTTTTATCAAGTGTGCGGCGGTCAAGGGATATTACGGCGGGTCGTCCATGCGGGCAGTAGCCGGAACTGGGAATTTTTGCCCATTCTACTAATAATTGCTCCATTTCGTTCCTGGATAAGGACTGCCTGGCTTTTATTGACCTGTGACAGGCTAGAGTAGTTAAAATAGCATCCCGTGGATCTTGATCAGGCTCATTTTCTGTTTTGATCAGGTCTTCAAGTAAGTCATAAATGGCAGCTTTACTAACACTTTTGCGAAAAGTAATAGGTACCGCTTTAACCAGGTAACTGTTTGTGCCATCTGGTTCAAGTATGAAACCCGATTGTTCGAGCAGGGGCATTAGTATAGGCAGGCGTTCACACCAGGCCGGCGGTAAATCCAGTTTCAGGGGTATAGTTAACTGGGCCTGGCTTGCCTTTGCAGAAACAGCACTTTGATTTTTAAGCTGATGATAATTAATGCGTTCGTGAGCAGCATGCTGATCGATTATCAGAAGTTGATCACCTTTTTGCGCCACAAGGTAACTTTGCATAAATTGACCGATTAAGCGCAGCTCGTCATTGTAAGAAGCTTTAACAGGCTCTTCATTTATCCTATCAGCAGATCCTGTTAGTTCTGAATGAGTGAACTCGTCAGCTGGTAAGGTGGAGCTTTCCTTTTGATGGCTAGCCATGTTAGTACCGGCATGATTAATCGAGGGTTGAGAAAATAATTGACCGGGCTGCCACTGTTTCCTGTTACGAGCTTGATCATCCCCAAGGGGTGCTCTTCCATCACCAGAGCTTGATTTTCCTTGTTCAGGCCAGAATGAATGCTTATAGGCTCCTTGCAGCGCTATTTTAACTGCTTTAAAGGTCAAACCTTTTATTACATCTGGTTTTTGAAAGCGAACTTCAATCTTTGCAGGATGAACATTAACATCTATTACTTCCGGGGGTACAGATAGTATAATGATCGCCAGGGGGTGGCGTCTCCCGGCCAGCAGATCTTCGTAACCTCTTTCCAGTGCATTAATAACCAGGGCATCTTTAATCAGGCGACCGTTAACTACTAAAGTAATCCATTTCCTGGTTGACCTGGTGATATGGGGTGGTGATATAAATCCGTTTATCATACAACCGTTACTAATATCTTTCCTTTTCACTTCGACCATTGCTTCAGCAATATCATTACCATAAAGGGAACCGAGAACATGGGGCAACATACCGTCCCCTGAAGAGCTGAACAAGGTTCTCCCCCCACTTTTGAGGGTAAATGCTACTTTCGGCCTGGCAAGGGCCATTTCTGAAATTAATGTGCTTATCCGGGTTGTTTCCACATGATCCGCTCGTAAAAATTTTAAGCGGCCTGGAGTATTATAAAACAGATCTTTTACTTCAACTCTGGTACCCACCGGGGCACCAGTTTCCTCTTGATCAATAATTTCACCACCATTTAAGCTAATTATCGTTCCTGAAAAAGATTGATCGGTTCTGGTGGTTAATTGAATTCGCGATACAGCGGCTATACTGGGCAGGGCTTCACCTCGAAAACCCAGGCTGGATAAATTATAAAGATCATCAAAATTAGCGATTTTACTGGTGGCAAAACGTTGAAAAGCCAGCGGCAGATCTTCTTTATCAATCCCGCTACCGTTATCGCTAACCCTAATCAGGCTCTTCCCTCCCTTTTCTAATTCCACCTCTATTTTACCTGCACCGGCATCCAGGGCGTTCTCCAGCAATTCTTTTACCACGGAAGCCGGGTTTTCGATTACCTCTCCAGCGGCTATTTGCTCAGCCGTTTTTTTAGCTAAAATCTGAATAGCCATTATTGATCAAGCTCCTTTTGCTCGTGGTCATTCTCAATATCCAGAAGCTCTTTTTGAATTTCAAATAGCTTTTGGAGCGCTTCCAGCGGAGTAAGCCTGTTCACATCAAGTTCTTTGAGCTCATCGATAAGTTCAATTTCCCGGCTAAAATCTGAAACAGGTTCTGAAACCATGGGCAGTAAGCTTAACTGGTGATCTCCAGTTGTTAAAGCTGCTTGTTCTAGCTCATAGAGGATTTTTTCTGCCCGGATTAATACTTCTAAAGGCACACCGGCCAGGCGTGCCACATTGATACCGTAACTTTTATCAGCTTTTCCAGGAATAAGCTGTCTTAAGAAAATAACCTGTTTACCCTTCTCTTTTACGGCAATGGTATAATTTTTCACCCCTGGCAACTCACCCTCGAGCTTGGTAAGCTCGTGGTAGTGGGTGGAAAATAATGTCTTTGCTTTAATCTGACGGCTGATGAATTCTAAAACACTTCTAGCGATGCTCATGCCATCATAAGTGCTGGTTCCCCTGCCAATTTCATCCAATATAATTAGACTATCAGCGGTAGCGTCTTTCAGGATACCAGCTGTTTCCTGCATCTCCATCATAAAAGTACTTTGCCCGCTGCTCAGATCATCACTGGCTCCAACCCTGGCAAAGATGCGGTCCAGGATCGGTATTTCAGCTTCAACAGCAGGGACAAAGCTACCCATCTGAGCCATAACTGCGAGTAAAGCAGCACTGCGAATATAGGTACTTTTTCCGGCCATGTTTGGGCCTGTAATTACTAAAAGATGAGTTTTTCGATCCATCTGGATGTCGTTTGGAACGAAACGTTCAGATGATTTGTTTTCTACTACCGGATGCCTGGCCTGTTTAACCAGCATTTTCTTATTACTTGAAAATACAGGGCGGCAATAGTCATATTTTTCAGCTACATCAGAGAGACTTTGTAGAGAATCCAGCTGGGCTAACTGGTAAGAAGCGCTTAAAAGTTGATTGGTATAAGTATTAACATGATTACGCAGGTCTTCAAAGAGGGCATACTCACAATGAGCCAGCCTGTCACGAGCTCCGGTTAGCTGCTCTTCAATTCTTTGTAAATCAGGGGTTGTAAACCGTTCTGCATTGACCAGGGTTTGCTTGCGATTGTACTCTTCAGGAACCAGGCCAAGATTAGTTTTAGTAACCTCCAGGTAATAGCCAAAATTGCGGTTAAAACCAATACGTAGCGATTTTATACCGGTACGTTCCCGCTCTTTATTTTCAAAATCAAGTAGCAGGGTATTACTTTCTTCAGCGTAGATTTTTAACTGATCCACTTCTTCATTGTAACCCTTTTTAAAAAGACCGGCATCTCTAACAGAAAGCGGCGGATCGTCAACCAGGGCCCGATCAAGTAAATTCTCGAGATTTTTGAAATCAGGGCTGCTATTGTGCATATTATTTAATAATTGAGCTTGCAGGGCTTTGCATTTAACCTTTATGGTTTCAATTTGGGCCAGGGTTTTTTTCAGGGCAACTAAGTCCCGGGCGTTAACACGCTGGTAAGAAAGTCGACTGCAAAACCTTTCCAGGTCAAATATATCTTGCAATAAATTACGCAGATCTTTTCTCTGCAACGGTTTTCTTATTAACTCATCGACTGCATCAAGCCTTTTTTCAATAGCCGATCTTTTAAGCATTGGCAGTTCCACCCAGCGTCTTAATAAGCGGCGCCCCATTGCGGTCATGCAGCGATCAAGTAAACCCAACAGGCTGCCTTTTTTCAATCCTTCGCGCAAAGATTGGGTCAACTCCAGGTTTCTGCTGGTAACATTATCAATGATCATGCTGCGGTTGGTAAAATACAAGTTAAGGCGATGAAAAAGTTTTTCACCAGCCGGTAACTGCTGTAGTAGCTGCAAATAAACCAGCGCTGCTGCTCCTGCTGATGCTGCCAGGGGATAACCAGCCAGTTGAAGCTTTTCCCAGGTTTGCTGATCAAAATGGTCTTGAATCAGATTTTTGGCTTCTTCAAGGCCGGGAACGTGAGTCAGCAGTTCTATCAGGCCGCTCTTTTTATAACTGAATTGTTGACGGCATCGCTGTTCACTTTCCTTTGAAGAACAGAGTAATTCAGAAGGCTGAAGCCGGTATAGTTCATCAGAAATATTCTCCCAGGCACCTTCCCCTTTTTGCTCTGTAACCTGGAAGTCCCCAGTTGAGATATCTACTGCGGCCAGACCGTAATGATCATTACCACGATCAATTATGGTGACCAGGTAATTATTACGGCTTTCTTCAAGCATTTCTGGATCGGTGATTGTCCCGGGAGTGAGAATGCGCGTTATTTCTCGTTTCACCAGTCCTTTAGCCTGGCTGGCATCTTCTACCTGTTCACAAAGCACCACCTTATAGCCTTTACCAAGCAGGCGGTTCAGGTAAGTCTCAGCAGAATGGATCGGTACCCCGGCTAAGGGAATAGGTTTCTCACTTCCTGCGTCCCTGGAAGTCAGGGCAATTTCCATTTCCCTGGCAGCTACTTGAGCGTCTTCGAAGAAGAGTTCATAAAAATCACCCACCTGGAACATCAACAGCTTATCAGGATGCTGTTCTTTAATGGCCTTATATTGTTCCATCATCGGGCTGTTGCGGTTCAAAAAGGTTCTCCTTCCGATTCTCCAAAAAGATTCCAGGTTCTTGCTTCTTTGATCTGGACTGCTATCAGTTTGCCGGTTAACGAGTCAGATCCCGGAAAATGAACCAGTTTATTATTCCGCAGGCGTCCGGTTTGCAATTCAGGGTTACTTTTACTGTTACCTTCAACTAAAACTTCCATTGTTTTATTAACCAGCTTTTCATTTTCCGAAAGGCTAATTTGTTGTTGAATTTTATTTAATTTTTGCAGCCTTTTCTCTTTTTCCTGGTATGTGGTATTGTCCGGTAATTTTTCAGCCCTGGTTCCCCGGCGAGAAGAATAGATAAAGGCAAAAATGCTGTCGAAACGGGCCTGCTTAACCAGTTCAAGGGTAGCGGTAAAATCATCATCTTCTTCTCCCGGAAAACCAACAATAATATCTGAGGTAATGGAAACTTCAGGGATTCTGTCTTTGATGGTATGGACTAAATCTAAATATTGCTCACGGTTGTAACGTCGGTTCATTTTACTTAAAATCTTGTTACTCCCTGATTGAACCGGCAAGTGAAAGTGCTCACATATTTTTTCCCCCCGGGCTACGGTTTGAATAAGATCCAGGGTTGAATCTTTTGGGTGGGCAGTCATAAACCGAATTCTTGCTAAGCCATTAACCTGGTTCAGTTTAGCAAGCAGGGAGGCAAAATCAGGCTTTCCGGGTAAATCATGCCCGTATGAATTTACATTTTGCCCCAAAAGGGTTATTTCCCGGTACCCCTGGTGGGCCAGCCCTGTAGCTTCTGCAATGATATCATCAAATTTACGGCTGCGTTCACGGCCACGTACGAAGGGTACCACGCAGTATGAGCAGTAATTATTACAACCATAGATTATTGGCAACCAGGCATGATAGGCAGTTACACGTTTTATAGGCAGGGGCTCGCTTCCAGAATAGTCTTCTGTTATATCAACTATAGTTTCTTTTTGCCTGCGGGCCTGCTTTAACAGATCTGGTAATCGAGGTAAAGCATGGGTTCCAAAGACCAAATCAACCTGGTTGAACCTTTTTTTAATATATAATGCCAGATCTTCTTGTTGAGTCATGCATCCTCCAACTGCAATAATAAGTTCATCTTTCTCCTTTTTTAAAAGATCTAATTTCCCCAGCATAGAGGAAACCTTATCCTCGGGCTTTTTACGTACGGCACAGGTATTGATAATGACCAGGTTTGCTTCCTCAAGCGCACATGCGGGCTGGTAACCCAAACTTTCAACCTGGGCAGCTATAACTTCTGAATCATGCTCGTTCATTTGGCACCCAAAAGTGTTTATCCAGTAGTATTGGCCTTCTCCAAAGCGTTGAGCAAGATCGATGGGGTTTAACTCTTCTTTCTGCACTTAGTTACTCCTCCCTTGCACCACATTATATCAAAAAAACTCCTGCTAAAAGAGATGTAAATTGAATAACTGTAATTTGATAATTTTATATCTTTAACTGTTTCCGCTGGGTTTTAATTGATTCCTGTTGTCAGGAGCATCAGACAGGCAATCCTTGCAGAGTAACTATGGAAATGGATAAGTAGCGGTGGAATGATCAACTTAATCCGTTTGATCGAAAAGCATCCCCAAAAGGTGCTTCTTGTTCCCGGATTATCTAGATATTTTTAAGCCACTAAAAAAATATTTCCCAGACCTCTGTTATGTGATCTGAAAAACGATGGTCGGCGGTTTCGATTGGAGCAAGCAGTTTTGGTTCTCTGGCATGCCGGTAGAGAAGCCGGGCATCATCAATAGGAACGGCCAGATCAGCGGTTCCGTGAATTAGAAGCAAGGAACCAGGGGAGATCCTGGCTACATCTTTCAGGGGATCGTGTTTCTGAAGATCATAAAAAAAAGCGCGTTTAACCTTAATTTTTCCTTCTTCACCATGGAGAGCTATCAAGTCTTGCGGGTTTCCATCAGGAATCTTTTCATAGCCGGAACGTTTAACAAATAAATCATTTAGTCTGGCCACTGCTGCCCAGGTACAAATACCGGTTATTTCAGCATCACTGGCAGCATAACATATCGCCGTGGTCCCTCCAAAACTTCTACCGTTAATTACAATATCGTTATAGCCTTCGCGGCGGCACCAATCTACTACAGCGCTAAGATCGGCAACCTGGCCGGACAGAGAAATATTTTCCCATTGTCCTTCACTCTCTCCACAACCAGAAAAGTCAAATAGCAGGGTATTGCAGCCTAATTGTGCTAATAATTCAGCCATTTCTAACGCCCGGCCGCTTCCTTCTTTCGCCCCTGTAAAGCCATGGCAAGCGATTATTAACCGGTTGCCCTCGTTAATTGCGCAAAGCATAGCTTTAAGATTTAGGTTGTTGTGATTTCTTATAGAAAATTTATGCCAGTTTTTGTAGGCCAAAGCTCAATTATTCCCCTAATTTTAATTTTGACCGTTCTTTTTATCTATCTGGATTGCAAAATCCGGACAGAGGAACTCACAGAGCTTACATCCTGTACAAGCCTCAAGATCGATCATTTCCGGGTTGCCATCTTCATTGGGGCTTAAGTTATTTATCGGGCAGAACTCAAAGCAAATACCACAATCTTTGCATCTTTCACTGAATACTTTTAGGTTGAATTTTGCTTTACTCATTAATGTTACCCCTTTTTAGCTTAATGGGCTTGATAGCAGTAAATCCTGTAAAACTTTTACTGGTTTTTGAAAATAATTCCCTTTAAGACATTCTTAAACCTGCTCCAGTATATATTAAAAAAGTCATAATTGATATGCCAGCCCCGATACCGGTAATAATAAATACTGGCTACTATTAATACCAGGGGGACCAGTAGTAACCAGGGAGAAAAATCGAACATGGTTTTTATAGTTCTTAGGACCAAACTCATTGTCCCGGTTAATATGATGCTTACACTAATGGTCAGTATGCTAAACAGGGCTCCGCCAAGGAAAGTATAGATCAAAAAAAGATAAAAGTTCATGTGCATGGCCCCGGCTGGAAAGGAGATAAAAGTCCGGCTAAAACCCCATAGCTGACCCATAAATATCGAAAAGTTACCATATTTATGCCACAATCTTATAAGCTTTGAAGGCCCTTTACAAAACTTATGATCATCGACACCATTATTTCCTGAATCATCATCATGATTAAAGTGCAATTTCACCGCATGCCCGACCATGCTACCAATTAAGCCTAAACAGTAGCTAAGTATACTACCCAGGGTAATACCAAGCGTAGAGCTAATAAAAATGGACCAGAAAGTACATGAACCCCGTAAAATTAAAGTTCCAGCAGTTAAAAACACAATTGAGGAAGCAAAGGGAACACCGGCACTTTCGGCAAACATGGCCACACCGATACCCAGTGCACCGTATCTTCTGATTAACTGTTCAAGGCTTTGATATAGTGGTTCTAGAAATTCCATGAACTCCAAGTTATTTCGCCTGCCCTGTTAATAAGCTGTACATACCCCATATCCCTGCTTCCGGCTCAAGCGCGGCGATGGTAATTGTCAGTGATGTTATCTCTATTGCCGGTTTTATAGACTGCTTTCTGATAACTTCAGTAATTTTTTTGAAATAATCTATTCTGTTAGCAGCTACTCCACCGCCTATTACCAGGCAGGTTGGGTTAAACAGGGTAACCAGGTTTGCTAAACCCAGGCCTGTTGTTGCAGCGGCATGATCAATAATCGATTGGGCCAGGTTGTTCGCTTTAGCAGCCTGT